>DAOWAH010000010.1 GCA_030634675.1 Fidelibacterota bacterium | reverse complement strand
GGGTTGATTATATGGGAAATCAAAGGTAAAGCCACCCGTATTTTGGAATGGAACAGGGCTGCTGAACGTATTTTCGGATGGTCAAGAAATGAAATTATCGGGCGCGATTTTTAAAAATTCTATTGACTGAAAATGATATTTATGTCTTTCAACAGATCATGGAATTATTTCAGATAAACAATTTACTCCATAATTATCAAAATGAATGTTTGGTCAAGGATGGGGGTCAGGTGATAATTAATTGGTTCAATACTCCAATTAGTGATCGCAGGCGAAAGCGTTTGTTTGTCTTATCATTATTAGAAGATATCACGGAACGGAACCAGGCTCAGGAAGCGCTTAGAAAGACCAATCAAACCTACCAGGCATTGATTTTAGGCGCTCCGTTGGCAATTATTATTCTGGATGAAAGTTGGCGCGTCAAATTGTGGAATCCGGCTTCTGAAACAATATTTGGCTGGCTTGAAAAGGATGTTATTAATCAACCACTTCCAATCCTGCGAGCTAAAAGTGATCGTCTAAAAAAATATTTAAGGATGGTGTACCAAGGTAAAACTTTCTCCGGAATCGACTTGAACATAATCAGGAGTAATCTGGTAAAGGTGGAAATCAATTTTTCAATGGCGCCGTTGACCGATATAGAAGGAACAATCAATGGTGCCATTTTAGTAGCCACTGATATCACTGAAAAAGCGGTTGTACTCCAGGCGCTCAGTAAGTCTGAGATTCAAAATAAGGCTTTATTGGAGGCAATTCCCGATCTCATATTGCGTATTGATATAAACGGCAACGTGCTTGACAGCTTTCCTTCTTCCAATCAGGAATTAAATAATAATTTAAGTGATCTGGTAGGTGAGAATTTGAGGGACCGCCTTCCGTCTGAAAATGCTGATTTGTATTTAACAAGCATCAAGCAAGTCGTTAAAGAATCTAAGGGAAGGGAAATAAATTTTTCTCTTTCGGATAAGAAGGAAGCACGGATATTCGAAGCCCGTTTAGTATCGAGTGGTAAGAATGAAATCCTGGCGGTGATTCGTGATGTGACCGATGAAAAACACCAACAGGATCAGATTATTGAAAATCTGGAAGTAAAGCAGAAATCCGAGCATGAAAAGACAATGTTTTTATCAAATATATCTTATGAAATACTGACACTGCTTAATTCCATCTTGGGTTTTATTGAAATGTTGGAGCAGCAACTTTCGGAATATATCGGTACCGACCAAAAAAAGTTGTTGGATTCGATTCATCAAAGCAGCGATTTATTAATGCGGACGGTCCAGGAAATGACCGACCTGACTGTTATTAACACCGGAAAATTCAGACTTTCGCCAGTACTTTTCAACCTAAAGGAATTACTGGAAGAAATACTTGATAGTGTCCAATCCCAAATCGAAGCCAAAGATTTGAAATTGCAGGTTAATATTACTTCTGATGCATTAACGGTGTGAGCTGATCGGTACACGGTTATGCAGGCTATAACTCACGTTATTGATAATGCCGTAAAATATACCAATAAGGGTGGAATTACGATCAATGTGTCGGACCTTGAAAATAGTATCGAATGTTCTATTATGGATACCGGAGTTGGTATGACCAAGTCCCAAGTCAATAATTTATTTGAATTATTTACCCAGGATAGCGATGGCTACCAACGGAAATTCAAGGGGTGGGTTAGGATTGGCGCTTGCTAAACGGTATTTGGATTTAAATGATGTCAACATTCAGGTAAATAGTACCCGTAAAAAGGGAAGCGAGTTTATACTGACATTCAACCAACCGAAGGTTGAAACTCAATTACTACGTTCTGAAGAAAAAGATCGGAAAACTCCAGCTACCCGGATGAAAAAGAAGAGACCCTTGGTTTTGGTTGTTGAAGATGATGCTAATTCTCAAAGACTAATTCAATATTTTCTGAAAAATGAATTTGGGATGTGTTTTGCAATTTCAGTCACAAAGGCGAAAGAGCAATTGGTTAAAAAACCAGTTGATCTCATAATATTGGATTTATCGTTACAGGGTAAAAAAGACGGGCTTGATCTGGTGAATTTTATCTATGAGCAAAAGGAATATCAACAAATACCGATTATTGCAACAACCGCCCATATTTCCGTTTACGACCGGGAGCAATGTTTTTCGGCTGGCTGTAATGATTTCTTAGCTAAACCGATTTTAAAACAATCATTACTGGAAACACTAAAGCGTTACTTATAAATCAATTATCCGATTGTCTAAATAATTCTACCCGGCAGCGGCCGTTTTCCTTAGCCCGGTATACAGCTTTATCGGCCGTTTCTAATAGTGAATTGTAATCTTCACCATCATCAGGATATTGTGCTATTCCGGCGCTGAAAGTCATGATAATGTCTTGATCATTTTTGCGAACTAAGATTTCAGAGCGCAGTTTATCCAAAATATTCTTAACTGATTGCACCGCTCCAATTGCTTCTGATCGTTCTAATATTAAAACAAATTCTTCGCCACCCCAGCGGGAGAAAATGTCTGTTGCACGGATTTGCGATTGAATGAAACGGGTGAATGCAACCAGGCACTGGTCGCCACAATTATGGCCAAAAGTATCATTAATGGATTTGAAATGGTCTAAATCAATCATAACCAGGATAAAATTATCTTTATGACGACGATGTAAATTAATCTGTCGGTTCAGTTCTTTCTGGAAAAAACGACGATTATATATTTGGGTAAGGGCATCAAGATAAATGGCAGATTCCAAATCCGCTTGACGGGCTAATATTGAAGTGATTTTTGCTAATAATACTGCTTTATCGACTGGCTTGACGATAAAATCATCAGCTCCGCCCAAATAAGCGCGAATTTTTTCAGGTAATGAATCAACTCCAGTTAGAAATATGAAGGGGATCAGCCTTAATTGAGTATGGCCTTTGATTAAATTTAATATTTCAAAACCATTCGGTTGCATGTGAATATCGCAAAGAATAATATTTGGTGAATATTGAAATATCATCTCCTGGGAATCTTCAATATTCTCCAATATATCCATCACATGTACATCATAACCAGCTTTTTCAAGATGGTACCTGATTGGTATCACAAAAACGAATCATCCTCAAGAATCAATATTTTTGCAAGAGATTGCATATTAAGTCCTTATAATAATTATCAAGGGTGTATACAGTATCGGCGTCTCTTATTCAGTGGGATATTTCTTTTGAGCCGCTTTAAGTTCTGCCTCAAATTGAATGAACAGTTCGGATAAAATGCTTTTGTCCTGCGCTTTGGAAGCCTCTTCGATTTGCTGGCCAATCTCACTGATTCCCATCAAGCCGTATCCACCACCGCTACCCTTTAAATTATGTCCGAATTTTTGAATCTTCAGAAAATCAGTTTGAGTCAAATTTTGTTTTACTTCAGCAAAAGTATCAGTCAAATATTGTACGTACTGTCGGATAAGTTCCTGAAACTCAGGATCATCAAGATATTCTAATTCCACTTGTTTACTCCACATAAGTATGTCATGAGATATTTACGCAAACTCCGAATCCTACTCCATTACCGTTGATTAGTTTAATTAATATTCATGATTTTAGCAATTTAATACCTGCCTGGATTCAAGCAGTAAGTGCAACATTGTATGATTCTCCAAAAAATACCTGATTTGGTGTTTTGAACTCAAGTCTTTTTCTTGGACGATTGTTAAGTTTTCGCTTAGCACTGATAATCTCATTATCATTTATGGTTCTAAAGTCTTTGTATTTGGGGAAATATTGGCGGATGAGACCGTTGGTATTTTCATTTGTTCCTCTTTCCCAGGAAGAATACGGATGCGCAAAATAGAAATCACAATTCAGTGACTGGGCAATAGCTTCATGGTGGGCAAATTCCTTACCATTATCAGACCTGGATTCAAGTAATAAGTGCAACATGCAAGCTTTCCTCGAAAAATACTTGATAGGGTGTTTTAAACCCAAGACATTTACTCTGATGATTATTCAAGCAATGCGATTTGATGTATTGTGTTAAAATTTATTGTTTATTGACATTTGTACAATGTAAATTAAACAATCGAGGTAAGAAGTAATCGTTAAACATCATTAGGAGTTGAATGATTGGTATGCGGGTTTTTTTTATTTTAAAATTACTCAATGGTTGTGGAGTGCGATCCACAACCATTGAGTAATTTACTTAGAGCTAATTTGTGAAATCAAATCCCTACCTAATTGGTGATCTGGCAGTAAAGACGGGTATTCCAACTGTTACAATCAATTATTATTTAAGGATTGGATTAATAAGCGAAATCAGTCGAAGTGAGTTTAGTAATTATAGGTATTTTGACGATACAACAGTCCGTTTGCTGATGAATATTAGAAAACTTCGATTAGATCATATATCTTTAAAAGAAATTAAAAAGAGAATTCACGATGGAATATTATGAACCTCTTGGAATGACTGAAGAGCCATTCTCAAATACACCTGATCCAGATTTCTTCTATCTTTCTAGAGAGCATAAAGAAGCACTAAATCGATTAGAAATTGCTATACGATTAAAAAGGGGATTAAGTATAATCCTGGGAAATGTCGGTACCGGAAAAACAACTCTATGTAGAACATTGTTGAAAACTTTTGAGGATTCTCATAGTAAATATATTTTTAGACTGATTTTGGATCCAAATTATCAAACGGAATTGGAATTTATTACTTCAATTATGAAAGTGTTTGGAATAGAGGAGATTCCAAACAGTAATATGGCATGTAAGAATATATTACAGAACTACTTATATAAAATGGGTGTGGTTGATGAGAAAAACCCAGTTTTAATTATTGATGAAGGGCAGATTCTAACACCAACTTATTTAGAAATATTAAGAACGCTTTTGAATTATGAGACTAATAAGGATAAACTGTTACAACTTATTATATTTGGTCAACCAGAGTTGTTAACTAAAGTAAAGAAACAGACAAATTTCTATGATAGAATTAATCTTGGATATGTGCTTAATCCGATGAATAAATACGATACAGCCAACATGATTAAATTTCGACTGAAAAAAGCTGGGTTAAAAAATTATTCAGATCTATTTACACATGACGTTTTGGAAGAAATTTATACTTATACCCAGGGTTCACCACGGAAAATTGTTAGCTTATGCCATGATGCACTTTTAACGATGATTCTTTTTGATAAAAAACGGGTCGATTTAGAGATTATTAATTCGTCGATAAAAGAAAAAGAACATTGGAATGTCGTCTTCTAAGAAGAATACTGATAACGCTACTAATAAGCTATTAAACCTTCTTCGAAAGAAAGAAGCGGACAAAGATATTCCCACGCCCGAATCTGCTGAATTAGATGATAGCAACGACATAGCAACGGTTGATGATGCCGTATTAAAATATGTTTTCAATGATGTTGATAATGATGAATTGGAAGTGATTGATGAATTCACCGAAACTGTAGTCGAAGAAAAGAAACTTGATGATGAATTAGATTTTGATAAACTTGTATTTCAAGACATTGGTGAAGAAGAGGAACAGGTCCCAACTGATCAAGAACAGGTCGATGAGGATGGTCAGCTTGTAGAATCGAGTTCTGTCACCTCTAAAGAAGGAGACGATTCCGGCACAAAGGATGATGATGCAAAAGAACATGGCAGCGAACCAATTAAGTCTGAGAAGGATGAAAACGACGGGGACGAATTAGATTTTAAACCATTGGAATTACACGAAGAGACAACACCAGGTGAAGTTTCGGTGGAAGACGCGGAATTGGGCGAAGTATCAATTATAACCGAAGAAGCGGGGCTGGGCGATGAAATACAAATTACTGATAGTAGCGCCGTTGATTCCGGATCAATGGAAGAACCGGCGATATTAGAAAGTGTTGGTGAACCAGAATCGCCAACGGTTATACCTGAAGAAGGAATTGATGAGGATTTAGCAGAAAGTATCGAAAAAGCTGAAAATCTCGACGATGTTTTATCCATTCCCGGTGGCGAGGACGTAGAGGTTAGTGATATCGAGTTTGAGGATGATCATCCTCAAACATTTGTATATCACAAAACCAGCCCCGCAAAATTCCTGGTACGTAAGAGCAGGATTGGTATCGACATTGGTACTTATGCTCTGAAATATATCAAAACGCTGGAAGCCAAGAATTCCAACCTGATTGAGGGATACGGTTATTATAAATATCCCACCGATGTTTTTAATGACCCAGAAAAAACGGAAAAGCATGTGGTTCAAGTTCTTCAGGATATTTTATCCCAGAAAGAAAATAAAAAGGCCAGAATTAATATTATTGCTAAAGGGTCAGATGTAGGCATTAAAAGTATCCAGATGCCCAAAATGGCAAAGAAGAATATGAATGATGCCGTTAGCTGGGCAACACAGAAAAGCCTCTCGTTTTCCGAAGGTGAAACAATCACTGATTTTCTGATAACCGGAGAAGTTGAGGAAGATGGCATCCAAAAAAACGAAATCCTGGTTATTGCCGCCCTGGATTCCCTTCTTCATGAGAATTTAGATCGTATTCCTGGTAAAATAATCCCCCACAAAATAACTCTGGTACCGATTGCCCTATGGCGATATTTTGTTAATATTTACACTACTGTTCGGAAAGATAATATTATGGTTATTGATATTGGCTATCAGACGACGATGATTAATGTATTGAATAAACGGAATCTGAAGTTTGCCAGGGAGGTTGGTGTCGCCGGCAAAGAATTTACCAAGGCCGTATCAGGAAGTTATACAGACACAGAGGGTGGGCGAATCCTGGTGGATGAAGAGGCGGCTGAACATTTAAAAATAAAATATGGTGTTCCTGAGTTGGAAGCTGAGAATAAGCTAACGGAAAACGGCATTTCGCTGGGACAAATATCATCGCGGTTAAAACAATCCGTAGAAAAATTGATTAGTGAGATAGAACGCTCACTTAGTTTTTACACAAAAGAATTTGCCCTTGGCAATATTGAACAAATCTATCTATGTGGGGGCAGCGCCGCCTTAAAGAACATTGATAAGCTGATTTACCAGGCTTTAGATATAAAAACAGAAGTGATTGATTTATTTAATCAATGGACACTGGGTAATTATGTAAGCGATATTTCCTTGTTACAATCCTGCGCGCCTGCCTTAGTTGTGCCGGCTGGATTGGCGATGGATACCTCACCAAAACTCAATCTTTTACCGCGCAATCTGTTCCATATCGTCTATAGCAAGTATATCAAAAATATGGTGCGTGTCTATGCCGCTCTGGCGGCGGTTATTTTAT
This sequence comes from Fidelibacterota bacterium, assembly GCA_030634675.1. Next base: position 11,362 of record DAOWAH010000010.1, on the reverse strand, counting down.
TTTCTGTTTCGACGCTGGCATTTGTCAACAGCAAATCCATAATAAAACAGCTTCTTCAGGAACAGGAAACAGTAAACCAACTTGGTCCACAACAGAAGAGATATTTGCAGTATAAAGATGAATATAATGATAGGCTAAATAAAATTAGCATATTGAAAAAGAATTTATCAGAATCCACAATTGATGAGCAGGTTCTAATTATCATGAGTAATTTGATGCCCGAAAATGTAGTCCTAACATCAATGCTCATGGATAAGAGTAATAATTCACCGGTGACATCGGTGAATTTTTCCGGCTATATAATAACGGATACATTTGATGCTAACGTAAAACTGGCGGAATTTATCTACCGACTCCAGAATTCAGCCTATATGAAGAATATTACCTTAAAGAAATCCCAACCGGTTAATTTCCATTCCCGGTCGGGGATATTTTTCGAAATATTAGGCAATGTGGAGAATTATGAAGCTTAGTTACCGGCAGAAACTATTAATCGCTTTCATAATAGTTACCGTAATATTGATTCTATGGTATATTTTCATATTAAAACCACAGCAAAGATATATCTCTGATACGAGAAAAGAGATTACTAAAATATCGAAAGAAATTACACTAGCGAAATCATCAGTGGGTAATGTCGATGCGATCCGCAAAGATAATCAGAATATCCAGACTGAATTAGATTCATTATTATTATCGATTCCTAAACGTGAACAAATTTCCAACATTACCAATCTGATAGTATCAACCGGCAGGAAAAATGAACTGGACGTTATTAACATACAGCCCTCTCTAGATGCTTTGCTTAAATCGAAAGACTATCTGATAAAAGTACCCATAGAAATTACTCTAAAAGGTAAATATTTGAATTTTGGCCAATTTATCACTGATATTCAAAATTTGTCCTCCAAGCTTTACATACAAAATATTAGTATCGACGCTGATCAGGATGATAAGAACGGTGATCGTTCCCAGCTTCAGATTCAGATCAGCAGCTACGTTTTTGTCATTAACGAAAAACAAGCCGTGTAATTAAGTGGCAGATATTTCACAAACTCAAAAAATTCTTGGAATAGGAATTATTCTGGCTGCCGTCTACCTGGTTTGGGATATGGGTTCAGGCGATGCCGCTCCCAGGAAAATAGAGAATAGACCTAAAAACCCCCGGGTCGCAAATGTTCAGCAGAATAGACGGCAAACCACTGAATCAGTGAAGTTTACAAATGTTGCCCGGACCACGGTAATAACGCCGAAAGATTCCGCACTGGCGATGATCTGGGGGCTTGATCCTTTTAATAAGAGTCATTTAGTCGATGAATTGCCCGAAATCGATCCCGGATCCGGAGATCCGGCGGCTGAAACAGAGATCGTAGAACTTGATGATTATGTTCTATCCGCTATTTCTTACCGTGGGAATGAAGCAGCTGTACTGATCAACAAGGAAGTATTAAAATTGGGTGATTCTATAGACGGAATGCGCGTGGAACAAATACTTTCCAACACGGTCATTCTGTCTAAGGACGGGAAAAAATACATAATTAAGCTAAAGAGTGCATAAGTGGCAAGACTTAGAAATTTAACAGTATTTCTGATTATTTTGTCTTCCTTGTCATTTGGAATGGGGTGGAATGATGGATCATTTGGCCAATCAGCAATATTCAATCCAGATAAAATACTGTCGCTGGATTTTGTTGATACTGACTTAAATGATGCTTTAAGACTATTGGCTTCCCAGAACAATATAAATATTGTCACAAATGAGGATATCAGAGGTGTTGTTACCGTTCATTTTACCAAGGTTACTCTAAAAGGTGCCATCGACGCCATCCTGAAAGCCAATGGTTATGACTATATAATCCAGGAAAATATTTTAATCATAAAGCCAACTGCTATGGTGATCCATGGGGAATTAACTTCGAAAATTTTTGAACTGGATTATGTCAGTGCTGAAGACCTGCAGCTACCGCTGCAGAATATCCTGTCGCCTAAAGGAAAACTCGAGGTTTTCACCCGCAGTTCATCTTTGCTATCTGGTGGACCGAGCAAGGCTGACATATTAGTTGTAAGTGATATTCCCGATAATATGATGAAGATCACTGAGTTTATCGAAAAGATTGATGTTGAGGCAGCACAAGTGATGATTTCAGTGAAGTTTATTGAAACATCTTTAACAGAAAATCAAAAGTTGGGAATCGACTGGTCCATGGCCGCGACCCTGTCAGGCGGTCCCGCAGTGGCTCAGCCAACCGGCCTGGCAACCGCGGGGGGAGGTTTACCCGGTTTAGGCATTGGCGCTTTCAAGGATCTGAATCTGGCCATCCTGTCAATGTCTGGATTTCAAATCGTTCTGGATATGCTCCAGTCCACGGGCAGGTCTGAGTTATTATCAGAACCGCGCATCACCACCCTGGATAATCAATGGGCAAATATGTCTGTTGAGACTGAGATAACCGTTATCGTTCCGGTCGTTGCCGGCGGTGCAACCGGCGCCATAGCCGCCGAACAAGCCCAGATGGTTACTGTTGAAATTGCTCTGGCGGTACTCCCGCAGGTACACAAAAATGGCCAAATCACCTTGGCGGTAGAGCCCACTGTGGAAGCAATTACCGGTTATTCCGGTCCTGATTTGGACCAACCAATCATTTCAAGAAGGACTACTTCCACCCAGGTCAGGGTAAAGAACGGCGAAACAATAGCGATTGGTGGATTAATCAAAGAGGATTTGCGGAAAGTCGAGAAAAAGGTTCCCATACTGGGGAGCATTCCAATTCTTGGCAAAATGCTGTTTACATCAACTTCTGATGAGAAGGAACGCAGTGACCTGTTGATATTCATAACACCTCATCTGATCAACCCGGAAGATTAAACAAAAGAGAAAACCACTAATAATGGATTTAATCAAATTACTTTCCGCGATTGTTAAGGCTAAAGCTTCAGACCTGCACCTGTCTCCGGGCCACCCGCCAATACTGCGCAATCATGGTACAATGATGTGGTTGGATCGTCAGCCCCTGACCGAACAGGAAACCCATGAGATGCTGTATAGTATCCTGACTGAACAACAGATGGCAACACTGGAAAAGGAGATGGAGGTTGACATTGGTTGGCGTATTGAGGGAGTTGGCAGGTTCAGGATTAATATCTACCAGAGCTTAAAGGGGTTGGGAGCCGCGTTTCGTGTTATACCTGACAGAGCCTGGACATTGGAGGAAATTAACGCTCCGCCCGGGCTGTATAATCTCTGTAAGAACCAAAAAGGACTGATATTAGTAACCGGACCGACCGGCTGTGGAAAAAGCAGCACGCTGTCGGCGATTGTGGATTATATAAATACAAATCGGAAGGGTCATATTTTAACGATTGAAGACCCAATCGAATATGTACATATCAGTAAAAAGTGTCTGATTACGCAACGGGAGATCGGCAAGCACTCCCTGTCATTTAAGAGTGCCCTAAGAGCGGCTTTGAGGGAAGATCCTGATGTAATTCTCGTGGGTGAGATGCGTGATCTGGAAACAATTTCATTAGCCCTCACCGCCGCTGAAACCGGTCATCTTGTTCTGGGAACTCTTCATACCGGTAATGCTCCAGAAGCAGCCGACCGTGTCATAGATGTATTTCCGTCCAACCAACATAATCAAATCCGATCAATTTTTGCATCTACATTAGTGGGAGTAGTATCTCAAAAACTGATTGTTAGCCGTGATGGAAAAGCGCGTGTTGCCGCAATGGAAATCATGGTAGCAAACAACAGTATCAGGAATTTGATCCGCGAAGGAAAATCTCACCAACTGAGATCCGCTATTCAAACAGGCCAGGAAGAAGGAATGCAAACTGGTGACCAAGCTCTGCTTGCTTTACTGGATAATGAACAAATTACGCTTGAGGAAGCCGAAAAGTGGGCCGAAGACTGGAAACCGTTTGAAGAGTGGGCTGGAAGTATCCGGACAATACTGCATGGAAAAAACCGTTAAGCAGATTATTATCATTATTCTGGGGCTGGTTTTAACCTTTCCGGCGATTAACGCGCGTACGGCACCAGATACCACCATAGTATTTGTGCGTGGTATGGTGGTTGATGAATCCAATAATCCGCTGCCAAATTGTGAGATAATTGTTGCTGGTTTAGGGTATGAGGTTAATTCCCTGAGCGACTCTGATGGCGTGTTCCTGTTTCAAATCGGCATTACCCCGGATTTTCTCAATTTCAACATCGCATTAATATTCAAATTCAGAAGACAGGATAACGACGGCAAATCTTTTTCAAGGGATATTCAAGTCAGTCCGCGAAAGATAAAAGACGGCACGTTAAATCTACCCCGGATCGTTGTACCCATTAATGATACGACAGAACGGAATACGAATTATACCATATGGGATTTACTGACCAATCAGATGGTAGAAACTGAGGAAAAATCCGACAGTTTATGGCTATCCTCTATTAATCTCAAGGAAGAATTAAAATTTTTCACCGAAGAAAATCGTGAACTGACGAGCGAAGTGTTGCATTATCTTGATGAGAATGAGGAGTTGAGTAAAATAAATTTCAAATTGAAGCGGACAATCCTGAAATTGGAACAAGATTTTGCAGCCCAGGAGATTCTCCTGAACCGGGTTGTACCGGCTGACTCGCTACCCCAGCTGAATTTTACCTACCATACGGTTGCGAAAGGTGAGAGCCTTTCTTTAATCGCCAGTCAGATGCCTGTATTTGAAACACCTGCAGCATGGAAACTTTTATATTTTTTAAATTATGATTTAATAGCCGATCCGGATTTGATTTATCCATCACAAAGGCTGAGATTACCTGTACTTGACAGGTAAATGGTTAATAAATTGGAGTGGAAGATTAATATCCTCTTCATATTCGGCATCATTATTATTGTGTTATTCGGAATGCGGTTCCACAAATACTTCTTCAGCATGACATTTGACACTCACACCCAAAATATTTACAAATGTAAATATTGCATCAGATATGAAAAACAAAAAACAGGCATACAGGGGAATTGTACATATAGAAAAATAAATATTTTAAAAAATGGTACCTGTGAGCACTTCTCGACAAGTAATATCTTCGTAAATTTCTTAGGGAAAAGCGGGTTCTAAAAAAAAGTTTAAGCAGGAAAAAGTATGTCAAAAAAAATATTAATTATTGATGATGAAGTTAATATCTCAAAATTATTGGCTATACCGCTCAAAAAAATGGATTTTAAAATAATCGAGGCAGACAATGGCCTTACCGGGTTAGAATTGGCACGAACCGAAGCACCTGATTTAATCATACTGGATATAATGCTGCCCAAGCTGGATGGATATAAATTATGCCGCTTATTGAAGTTTGACGAAAGGTATAGCAATATCCCAATTGTTATGCTTACGGCAAAATCAGATGAAAAGGATGAAAGATTAGGGCTCCAGATGGGGGCTGATATTTACCTTACTAAACCGATCAACCTTACAGAATTTAGAGAAGAAATCGAGAAATTAGTTGGGTAATTATCCTGACATATTGTTGCTTGCGCTCCTGGGATTGGTAATCGGAAGTTTTTTAAATGTTTGTATCTACCGTTTACCAAGAAATGAATCCATTATCAGACCAGGTTCCAGCTGTCCCGATTGTAAGAAAAAATTAGCCTGGTGGCATAAAATCCCACTCCTCAGTTATATTATTCTTTTTGGTCGCTGTAATTACTGCCATAGTCCTATCTCTAAATCCTATTTTTTCGTTGAAGTGTTGACTGCGATTTGTTTTGCTGTTTTATTTACTAAGTTTGGCATATCAGTACAATTCTTCGTGTATTCAGTTTTCATATCCTTGATGATTATGATTGCGATAATTGATCTGAAATATTATGTTATTTTAGATATTATGACAATCAGTGGTATTGTTTTCGGTTTTATAACCGCCCTACTGCAGGTCCAGATTATTTCACCAATCGATTCGATAATTGGGCTGGTATCTGGAATCTTGACCCTGTATCTAATACGCATAATTGGAAATAAACTAATGCGTAAGGAATCGATGGGATTGGGGGATATTAAGCTGGCTGGATTAATCGGAGTATTTCTAGGCTGGCAATTAATATTGCTCAGCCTGTTTTTATCCTCTTTAATGATTTCTTTGATACATTTATTTCAACTTATGATGTCAAAGTCAAAGGTCAATAAACAATATCCATTAGGTTTTTATTTTTCAACAGGCGCGATTATTTGTTTGTTTTTTGGGAAAGAAATTATTGATATGTATGTCATGTACATCTTGTGATGAATCAAAGGTAATGAAGTGAAAATACAAAAGAAAAAAATCGGTGAATTATTAATTGATTCGGGAATGCTCACTCAGTCCGATGTGGAAAGGGGATTAAAGGCTCACCGGGAAACCGGTGTATCGTTTGGAAAAGCGATCATCAACCTTGGTTTGATCGAAGAACACGACTTATTGGCAGCCTTAAGTGATCAGCTGGAAATTCCATACCTGCATCTTGATTCCTACAAACCTGAAAAGCAACTGACCAGTCTTGTAACAGAGAAATTTGCCAGACATAATTTAATTGTTCCGTTGTTCCGGATTGGGGATTCCTTATCGATTGGAGTTGCCGATTCCTCCAATCTTGAGACTCTCGACGAGTTAAATAAAATTACCAAACTTAATACAGAACCAGTACTGTGTCTTGAAAATGAAATCAAAGCGTTTTTAGATGAATTGTACGGTACGTCTAAACCGATGATAGACGTGCTTGAGAAAATAAAAGGCTTAGATAAGTCTGTCCATGACGATGATACATCCGAACCGATCATTCAAATGGTCCAGTTGATAATTGAAGAGGCTATAAAATTAGATGCCAGTGATATCCATATTAATCCTGATGAAAATGTACTCAGGGTTCGTTTCAGGATCGATGGTGTCCTGGAAACTGTTTACGAGCAGCCAATCGAAATCAAGGACGAGATATTATCGCGCTTTAAAGTAATGTCAAATTTGAATATTACCGAGAAGAGGCTACCCCAGGACGGACGGTTTCAGTTACAATTAAATAAAAATAGTTATGATTTTCGTGTGTCTACCTTCCCAACATATTTCGGTGAAAATATAGTTGTCAGAATATTGGACCACAGCAGTGTGATCGTGAATCTCGATGGTCTTGGTATGACCAGTGAAACTTTAAAACAATTTTTAGAAATACTAAAATTATCAAATGGCATTATTTTGGTGACGGGCCCGACCGGGAGCGGTAAAACGACAACATTGTATTCCGCATTAAACGTACTGAATACAATTGACAAAAATATTATTACGATTGAAGATCCGATCGAATACAGATTGCCGTTTATCAGGCAATCAAATATGAACGCTAAAATTGGAATGACATTTGCCAGTGGTTTACGCTCGATATTAAGGCAGGACCCGGATATAATTATGGTAGGTGAAATCAGGGATCGGGAAACTGCTGCGGTGGCGGTACAAGCAGCCCTGACTGGTCACCTTGTATTGAGCACACTTCATACCAACGATACCGTCAGTACGATAACCCGTCTGTTGGAAATGGGATTGGAGCCTTTCCTTGTATCTGCTACGGCAAAAGCCATCCTGGCCCAGCGGCTGGTGCGTAAAATCTGCACCCAGTGTAGAGAAAGCTATAAACCTGACAGTGCAATGTTAGACAGGTTAGGCATTGGTGCTATTAAAACGAAGGATATTACTTTCTCTAGGGGCAAGGGGTGTAAATTATGTCGACAATCCGGTTACAAGGGACGAATAGGGATATATGAATTGTTAGCGGTTTCAGATAAGTTGAAAAACCTGATCGTTCGTGGAAGCACTTATGATGAATTAATGCAACAGGCACTGAAAGAAGGATTTATCAAATTGAAATATGATGGTATCAGGAAGGTGATTGCTGGCATGACCACCATTGATGAAGTACTCAGAGTTTCAGACTAGTGAGATACTTATTAGGTTGGATGATTCATGGCCCTTCGAATAAATATCTTAAAAGATAGACATGGCTATATTAGTTATCGGACTCGATAAAAAAGATATCAGCCGATTTCGGAATATCTGTTCCGGAATTCCAGTTGATATTCGGCAGACTAACAATGGTTACGATGCCCTGAATGCTGTCCATTTGACCGAATTTAAAATACTGGTCATTTCTGATTCATTGCCATTAATTAATACAATCGATACGATCAAGAGACTGCTAAAGCAGAAGAAAAAATACTTTATTCTGCCATATTTTAAAATAGTTTCATTAGTTGAGCTTGAAAAATATTTATCACTGGGAGTAGAAAACTGGCTTTTTAAGAGTGAATCCGATGAAGAAATATATGGTAAACTGAGAAATATTATTAACTCTGATTATTGTTCATCAGTGGTCGAAAACCACCGATTTTCACTGAAAAAGATTTTTGGCGTAAATAACCTGGTTGGCAGTTCCGGTGGTATGCGTAATCTATTTGATTCGATTGAGCGTGTCGCAGACAGCAATGTTTCAGTATTGATTCAGGGTGAAAGCGGTTCGGGTAAGGAATTGGTTGCCAGGTTGATCCATCTCCTGAGTCCGCGGGCAAAGCAGAAATTTGTCAGTATGAATTGTGCGGCGATTCCCCAGGATCTGATGGAAAGCGAGCTTTTCGGCTTCGAAAAGGGCGCTTTTACCGGCGCCAACATGACTAAGATTGGTAAGTTTGAGTATGCGAATAATGGTACGTTATTTTTAGATGAAATTGCCGACATGAATTTAGTGATCCAGAGTAAAGTATTGCGCGTGCTCGAACAGAAGGAATTTGAACGTATTGGTAGTAATACTACGATTTATTCTGATGTCCGGATTATATCCGCGTCAAATAAAATTCTGACTGAAGAAGTGAAGAACAAACGGTTCAGGGAAGATCTTTTTTACCGCTTAAACAGTTTCCCGATTTCAGTTCCTCCTTTAAGGGAAAGACTGGATGATATATTTCCGTTAGTCGTTTATATGCTGTCCAATTTAAACCAGAAGATTGGTCGGAAAATTCAATCATTTGAAATGTCGGCGGTTACAGAGCTGAAAAATTATTCCTGGCCGGGAAATATTCGTGAATTAGAGAATGTCGTGACTCAGTCGGTCCTTTATACCAGAGGAAATATATTGCTGGGCGATACTGTCGCGGCTGTTTTGAATCAGTCCCAGAGCGGGCAATCAGTTAGTGCCAAATCAGCGGTGACTCAGCCAGAAGATAATTCGGATATAATTTCGTTGATTGAGTTGGAAAAACACGCCATCGTGCGGGCGGTGCAGGTTATGAATGGAAATCTTTCGGCCGCGGCACGAAAACTCGGTATCAGCAGAGTTACACTATGGCGAAAGATGGAAAAATTCAAAATTAAGAATCAAGAAGTCGTTGAGGGTACTTAAATGGCTGTCTATGAATTTAAAGCGTTGGACCAGAAAGGAATTACTGTAAGCGGTCAGATTGAGGCCGGTAGTCACCATGAAGCCAGCATGTATGTGCATGATGACCTTGGCTATACCCCTCTTAAGATCAAAGAGAAAAAGGAATCGTTTCTTAAAAAAATCAGTGAACAATTTCAAAAAGTACCTCTGATGGAGGTGCTGAATTTTACGAAACAGCTTTATACACTAGAAAAGGCCGGTGTGCCGATTCTGTCCAGTCTCACCGCGCTGAAAGAACAGGCGGAAACAAAATTATTTAAAGAAATACTGGTATCAATACATCGCGATGTTGAAGGCGGCTCAAGCCTGTCAGAGGCTTTTAGCAAATACCCCAGCGTATTCCCCGATTCCTATACTCACAGCGTTATGGCAGGTGAAGCGGCGGGTGCCCTGGATACGGTCCTATCCAAGTTAAACTTCCAAATGGCCAGGCAGGACGAAATAACGCGCAGCGTAAAGAAGGCCATGCGCTATCCGATTATGACATTATCGGCGATAGCAATTGCCTTTGTGGTTGTCATAGTTTTTGTTTTGCCAAATTTTATTGGTATGTTTACCAATGTCGGGGGAGTCGCAGCGTTACCGCTGCCCACGCGAATTCTGCTCGGTATCAGCGACGTAATTCAGAGCTCCTGGTACATTATTATTGGTTCGATCATCGGGATCGCTTTTGGCTGGAATAAGTACATTCATACTGATCAGGGACATTATAACTGGGATGTTTTTAAGTTGAAATTACCCGTTTTTGGCAAGCTATTTCACATGGTCGCGATTGCCAGGTTTTCCTCAACTCTGCAGACATTGAATAAAAGCGGTTTGCCAATCATACAGGCGCTGGACATCGGCGGCAAGGCAAGCGGCAACCTGGCGATACAGAAAGCGGCAGATGAAATTGTCAATCAGGTACAAAAAGGCAAAGGCCTGACGGAGCCGTTCCAGAAAAGTAAGATGTTTCCACCGCTGGTAATTCAGATGATTTCGGTAGGAGAAGAATCAGGATCTTTGGATGAGATGCTGCAAAACGTTTCCGAACATTATGATTCCATGGTCAATGAAGCAATTACCGGCCTGACGGCAGTAATCGAACCGATCATGACAGTCATTATTGGAGGTCTGGTGGCGCTGTTAGCTACTGGTATTTTCCTGCCTATGTGGGGCATGATCGAAGCGTTCGGTCCGTAATGATGCAAAATGAAACAATGTTTCATAATGTAACGTAATTATACAACTGGTAATACCGGCTACCGACGAAATAATATTTCTGGCATTATTGTTGCGGTAATTACCATGAAAAGAATTTTTTAAAAAGAGAAAAGGGTAATCGAGATGAAAACACAAAAGGGTTTCACATTAATCGAGCTGGTGATGGTCATCGTCATCCTGGGAATTCTGGCAGCGGTAGCAATACCAAAATTCGCGGATTTAACCTCACGAGCTGAAAATTCGGCTGAAAATGGAATTATTGGTGGTCTGCGCTCTGCATTGTCTGTTTATGCATCAGATAAGGTATCTCAAGGTACAGTATCGGATGAATGGTATCCGCCAAATCCATTTGATTCGGTACAGGATTGGCCAAGTACTTATGATACAACGTCCACTACACTACCTGATATTGCTGTAGCTATTAATCGTGATAGATGGCGAGTCAATAGTTTTTCGAACACAACTTTAATTTGGCACTCTTGGAAAGATGGAATTACTAGACATGTTTGGGCATACGATGATTCACTTGGTACGATAACGGTTGATACTTCACATGCAGATTGGATTCCCAAATAAGCATTGATTAAAAAACAGAAGCCTCTGATATTTCACTGTTAGGGGCTTCCTTTTGTTTCTATAAACAAAACCCACCTTTAGGAGATTTATTAATAATTTCATGGGTGGCTCTGTTCGTTTACCGGAAAAGGTTTTTTTTAATC
>DAOWAH010000025.1 GCA_030634675.1 Fidelibacterota bacterium | reverse complement strand
TTCTTTAATTTTTTCTCCGGAATTGTCTGCAGTTCAGGCAGGATGAAAGAAGTTGCTTCACCATATTTTACCAGCAATCCCCGGGCGCGATCATTCAGTGCCTGATTCTCCGATATCCGTGTATCCTCATCTTTCAATAAACCAGCATAAACATAAAGATTATCGAGCTTCAGCGATAATTTGGAATCTAATTCAAGGCATTTGAGGATTGCAGTACCGGATTTCTTTAATTTTCCTTTAAATTCCGAAAATTCTGATAATCCGGATTCAACGGTTTGAAAATCATTTTCCCAGGCATCGACAGAAGGGTATATGTCCTGTAGATTCCATTGGTACTGTATTTTAATCTCACTACGCTGGGGTATGTCACTCTCAGCAAAAAGAAATGAAAAACATACTAGAACTAATATTCCAGACAGAATAATTCTGGATTTCATGAGTACTTTCCTTTCAATATCAGGTTCATATTAAATGGTAACAGATAAAGATAACCGCCCGATTAGATGATACGATTTTCACAATCCGGACGTACTCTCTCTAACAGGTTTAATAACCATCAACGTAAGACGCATCGGAACGCTTTTGGTTGTCAGTGAATAATTCTTTCTGCCAATTAATTAAATAAAGCGGTAGAATTCAGATATCTGTATTGGATGAAATCAACAACTCCTAAACCGGTAAATTCTTGCTTTGCGCCTAACCTGATATTGTTAATAGTTTAGGACAATCAACTCGTTAGGGAATTATGGAGCAGGTAATTACAAACCGTACTTTTATCATCTGCAATCCTGCCGCCGGAGAAGGGTTAGCAGCCAAACGCTGGGATAAGTTTAAACAACAACTGGAAGCTAATAATCTGGAATTTGAGTTTAAATTGACCGAACGACCCAACCATGCTACCAACATTGCCACTGAATTGATCCGTGACGGTTTCAAGCATATAGCTGTTTTTGGTGGTGATGGAACACTTAATGAAACCCTGCAGGGATTGGCTCAATTTGGCGAGCAAGTTACCACAGAACTGCAATTACTGTATCTTCCCGCCGGCAGCAGTTGCGATTTTGCCCGGAAATTTCCTGGCAACCGCAGCATGCTGGATCGATTTACCAGTCGTGAAACCATCAAGATCGATATTTGCCGGGTGGACTGCAAATCCGAGAAAAACAGCGATGTGAACCGCTACTTCATTAATAATTCCAGCATCGGTATCATCAGTTCGGCCGGGGATAAATATAATAAAGTGACCGGTTTTTCTAGATTAATCAAACAACTTAGTGTTGATGTTTCTGCTATTCTAGCCGGTTTGAGTACCATCAGGGAATTTGAACCATATGATTGCTTGATTAAAATCGATGGTGAAACTTGGGATGGCGAATTCATGAGCAATCTGACAGTTTTTAAAACCGGTTATTTTGGCGGTGGCATGAATTATGGCATTGATTGTATCCAGGATGATGGCATGGTGGATGCGGTGATAGTCGATCCCCTGTCACGCCTGAAATTGCTAGCAGTAATACCTACCCTGTATATGGGAACAGTCTTAAAGAATGAATGCGCTCATCACTGGCGCTGCAGCAATCTTGAAATCGATTCCAAATCTGGTATTTGCATTGAAACCGACGGAGAAATCGTGGGGTATCCTCCAGCCCTGTATTCAGTCCTGAAGCAGGCCATTCGGGTTGTCATGTAATCGGAAAAAATTAATTCACTATGGATAAAACATTCGATATCGAGCAGTATTGTGCTCCCGGCTGTAAAATCCTGGATGAAATGGTATCCATCTCTGGTACCGTATCTCTGCGAGTACTGACAATTACACCGTCGGTACCTGCTCAACAACCCGAAATATTTTTTGTACCAGGCTGGATTTCACGGGTCACCAGTTGGAAGTATGCCCTGCTGGAAATGACCCGAGATCACAAGGTTTATTATGTGGAAACACGCGATAAGCTGTCGGCAATTATTCCCGGAAAAGACGAACTGAGTGTCGAGGTGATCGCCAGTGACCTGGTGTTTTTAACCAATCATTTTCAGCTAAGTGAAAATAATTATATTATGCTGGGCAGTTCATTGGGAGGAACGGCGATCCTTCACGCCTGCCAGTATCTGGAAAGTAAACCGCTGGCGCTGGTCCTGGTCGGACCAAATGCTGTGTTCCGGGTGCCGTGGTGGGGAAAAATAATGATCCACTTCTTCCCACTCCAATTATATACGCTGCTGAAAATATTTTTAAAATGGTATCTGAGAACCTTCCGGCTGGATCCGGAGGCAGATGCCGATCAATATGAAAAATACTGTCAGAACCTGGATGACACCGATCCATACCGCCTGAAACGAGCAGCCCTTTCCTTAGTGAAGTATGAAGTCTGGGATATCCTGCCCGACATTAACATCCACACTCTGATTATTGGAGCAGCTACTGATCACCTGCATGAACCGGGCAACCTGGCGAAAATGACACCACTCCTTCCCCGGAGCATTTACATTGATATGGAGACAAATACCCGTACCCACAGCGGGGATATGGTAATGGAAATGAGGAAATTCGTGGATCGTATTAAAAATGTGGAAATTTAACTTCCCCAAATTATAGCCTGTCAGAACGGACTGTAATTGTAATCACTGCCCATCGAACAAGCCCCGTTTAACTAAAAGTGGCTCAATCTGGGGATCCTGCCCACGGAATTCACGGTAGCTTTCCATGGCATCCTGGGTTCCGCTCAAGCCAAGCACATATTTCCGGAAACGATTGGCCAGTTCCTGATTAAACAGATCGGTATACTTAAATGCCTGGAAGGCATCGGCGTCCAGAACCTGTGCCCAGATATAGCTGTAATAACCAGCCGAATACCCACCTGAAAATATGTGATTAAAATAGGGACTGCGATATCGGGATATTATCTCCGGGATCAACCCCATCGCCTTAAAAGAAGCATTTTCAAATTCAATCGGATTAAGATCATTTGTTTCAGTAAGCGAATGCCAATCCATATCCAAAATTGAGGCTGCCAGATATTCCGTCATTTTAAAACCCTGATTATGGAGACGGGAAGCATGCAGTTTTTCTATTAATTCTTCCGCAAGCGGTTCAGCGGTTTGATAATGACGGGCATATTCCTTTAATACAACTGGTTCGGCCGCCCAGTTTTCCATTATCTGGCTGGGTAATTCCACAAAATCCCGGGGCATGACCTGATCGGTGTAAGTCCGGGTACGGAGTAGTCCATGGAGAGCGTGACCGAATTCGTGGAATAGAGTTTCAACTTCACTGAAACTGATTAAAGCCGGTTGATCGCCAGTAGAACGGGACAGGTTGCATACATTGATCGTTATCGGGGTTACCCAATGATCGTTCCGATTGGACTGATTGCGAAAACCGCTGGCCCAGGCGCCGGCATACTTACCGACCCGCGGATGGTAGTCTGTATATAAAATACCCAGATGAGTTCCATCGGCTTCCTTGACTTCAAATACTTTTACCTCAGGATGGTAAACCGGTATATCTGATCGTTCTGTAAACGTAATTCCATACAATTTATTAGCAACGGCAAAAGCGCCATCGCGCACATTATTGATCTCGAAATAGGGCCGCAGCTGATTTTCATCAAGATTATATTTCTCCTGACGCACCTTTTCAGAATAATACCACCAGTCCCACGACTGCAGTTGGAAATCCCCATCTTCTCGATCAATAAAAGCCTGGAATTCTGCTGCTTCAGTTTTAGCCCGCCGCAAGGCTGGTTCCCATAATTTGTTCAACAGTTCGTAAACACCGGCAGGATTTTTAGCCATGCTCCGTTCCAAAACATAATCAGCGTGAGTGGCGTAACCCAACAGGTTGACTCGTTTAATCCGCAGATTAACAATCTTATTTATCCGCTCTTTATTGTCCAGTTGATCGTTGTTATTCCCCCGATTGATATAGGCCATATATATTTTTTCCCGAAGATCACGACGCTCAGAGAATTGAAGAAAAGGAATCCAGCTGGGTTTATCAAGGGTAAACAGCCATTTGCCCGGTTTCCCCCGCTCTTCAGCCAATTGGGCAGCCATGGTAACCACTCGCTCGGGTAGACCAATTAGATCGCTTTCCTCATCCAAGACCATTTCCCAGGTTTCTATCTCCTTGCGAATATTCTGGGCAAACTCCATGGTTAGAAGTGCTAAATCTTCATTTATCCGGCGCAGCTTGACCTTTTCTGCGTCTGTAAGGTTGGCGCCATTGCGGACGAAATCCTGGTATATTTTATCCAATAAGGTATTCTGTTCAATGGTCAAAACACTCCGGTCTTGTTTGTTATAGACATTCTTAATCCGCTGAAAAAGTTTTTCATCCAGGAGGATATCATCGCGATGGTGGGATTTTATCGGCTTGAATTCCCGCTCGATATTATCCAATTCATCGGTAGCATCGGTGGAGCTGATACTATTAAATACATTCTCGACTCTTTCAAGAAATTGGCCGGTGGTCTCAAATGCTTCAATAGTATTCTTAAAGCTGGGGGCCTCCGGGTTGTTTATGATTACCTCAATTTCCGTGCGCTGCTTTTCAATCCCAGCCAACAGGGCCGGCCTGTAGTGCTTTGTTTCAATCCGCTGAAAGGGTGGTACCTGAAAAGGCGTATCCCATTCGGTAAAAAACGGGTTATCGGTTGAAGTGCATGACATAATAATCACTCCCGCTATCAGTGTTGACATAAGTTGATACTTCACTATTAATCTCCTGCAGAGGAATATCCGGGCTGCCCCGCTGATCAAGCCAGGAATAGGTTCACATTAAAACAAGCGCGAAATTAGCAACCAATTACCGGAAACGCTTGAAATTCTGCCGCAATTATCAATTCTGTTTTTTCAGCTTAATCAGGATAACACGGGTATTCTCGTTTTGGGAATATAAATCCAGTGATTTCTGGTACTTTAAAAATTGTGGCGGTTTACTCGGGTTGGTATTAATTTAAGATTAATCCAGCCCGTAGTAGTATCGATCAAATAATTGACAATGATAGCTTAACCATGTCCTCAACTTTCAAACCAGCCTACTTAGAATCCTACAAATCAGGATTACTGAAAAAGCGCATTGCTACCGGACAGGAGTTGATGAAAGAATGCTGTCTCTGCCCGCAGGAATGCCGGGTGGACCGCAACCTTATGCCCGGTAAGGTCTGCGGTATTGATCGGAAGGCCCAGGTTTCCAGCTATTTTCCCCATTTCGGTGAAGAAATCTGCCTGCGAGGATTCAGGGGATCGGGAACAATTTTCTTTTATGGCTGCAATCTGCACTGTGCCTTCTGCCAGAACTGGGAAATCAGTAATTCAACTAACGGATACCCGACTCCCACCGCTAACCTGGCCAACATGATGATTGAACTTCAGGACCAGGGTTGTCATAATATTAATTTTGTAACTCCTTCCCACGTCGTTGTACCGATCCTTGAAAGCCTGCCGTACGCCATTGAAAAAGGACTGGTCATACCCCTGGTTTATAATACTAGTGGCTATGACAATTTAACGGCCCTAAAGCTGCTGGATCAAATTGTGGATATCTACTTGACCGATGTGAAATTTCTGGATATTAACTCGGCGAAACGTTATTTGGATGCACCGGACTACCCTACGGTCGTCCGCCGGAACCTGCAGGAAATGCACCGTCAGGTAGGTGATCTCGTATTAGATTCAAACGGAATTGCCCAACGAGGCCTCTTGATACGCCACTTGCTAATGCCCGGCCACACCAGCGATACCAGTCAGATACTCAATTTCATTGCCAATGAACTATCCACGGACACAGCAATTAATATAATGACCCAGTACCGGCCCCAACATTTGGTGAATGGCAACAGGCTTTCGGAAATAAACCGCACGGTCACGTCACTGGAATACCAAAAAGGGGTTGAAATTGCCCGCGCTGCCGGGCTCCACCGTTTGCTTTGATATGCCGATCACCATTCAAATCCGCTTTTATGAAGAATTAAATGATTTTCTGAAACCAGAGCAACGTAAAAAGCCACAGTTCAAAAAACTCGACCATAAAACCACCGTAAAGGATATTATTCAATCCTATGGGATACCTCACACCGAGGTCGATTTGATTCTAATCAACAGCCAGTCGACAGGATTTGATCATCAGGTACGGGACGGTGATCGAATAAGTGTCTATCCCGTTTTTGAGAGCCTTGATATTTCCGAGTTGACGAAACTCCAGAAGAAACCTCTGCGACAGTTATGTTTTGTTGCGGATGTACACCTCGGCAAACTGGTCCGTAATATGCGTTTATTGGGACTGGACGTGAATTATTCCAACACTTACTCCAAAGCCGATCTTCTGGAACAGGTAGTGTTGCAACAGCGGATTCTCTTAACCGGGGACCGTCAACTGTTAATGCATAATATTGTCCGGCGCGGATACCTGGTCCGTTCTTCAGACCCGGACCAGCAGATTAAAGAATTAATCCAACGGTTCCAACTGGGGCAGCAATTGAAACCGTTTACCCGCTGCCTGCACTGCAACGGACTGCTGGAGCAGGTGGCTAAAACCACTATCCTTGATCAATTGGAAGTTAAAACAAAGCAGTATTATGAGGACTTCGTCCAATGCCGTGGATGCCGTAAAATCTACTGGAAGGGGTCACATTATACGAAAATGAGAGCATTTATCGGGCAGATAATCGATTCGGAGCAGGCACTAAATGAGAAGACTAACGGTCTTTCAACATAGTTTTATGGTAGAATCAGAACGGGTTTATTCAATCCGCGTTTTTTGTAGATGCTTGTCTAATTTTTCATCGAGCAGTTTATTCCAACCCTCCTGTTCCATGTTTAGCTGGAGTTCATTGATCCAGAATTTGGTTTGCTTAATATATTGATCGATCAGATCTAAGGAAATCCGTTCAGCATACATAGTGGCAATTATAATAGCCGACGGGATTGGTATGTATGTATTCAGGGGATCGGCGTAAAAAATATCAAGTGTATTCACCAACTCACGGGTGGTAAGATAATCTACAGTTTCGGCATATAGACTATCGGCGAATGATTGCTGCACTGCCCAGGTCTTCAAATAATAGAATAGGCGTCCATCCAGCACACCATTGACATAAGCTGCCTTGATTCGGTAGGTCATATTAGGATTGTGGTCAGCCAGAGCAGTAATTCTTTTCCAGTCACCACCATCCCAGAATATCCGATTTTCCTGGGCATTGATCAGTCCTGTGAATGATAATATCATGATTAGCTTTAATAATACTGTTTTCATTTGATGCATACCGTTTTGATATTGACAAATTCTCGAATCCCGAATTGAGCCAGCTCACGGCCGTACCCGGACATTTTCACTCCGCCAAAGGGTAAGCGCGGATCGGAACGTACGAAATCATTGACGAAACAACAACCTGCTTCCAACTCCTGCTCGGCGATTCGCTGACCCTTTTCCAAATCTTGAGTAAACAGCGCTGCTCCCAGACCAAAATCCGATTTATTCGCGAGGGCAATTGCCTCCGCTTCGTCATCAGCACGGATAATCGCCGCCACCGGACCGAACAATTCTTCATCGAAGGCTGGCATCCCCAGTTTAACGTTCGTCAGTATCGTGGGCGGATAAAAAGCTCCCGCGCCAAAGGGAATTTCACCACCGAGTAATAAACGTGCTCCTGCGGCAATACTGGTAGTCACCTGCCCGTGCAATTCTGTCCGTAAATCGGATCGCGCCATTGGTCCCAAATCTACTTTTGTCATCGGATCACCCATACTTTTAGTGCGCATTTTATCAAGCATTAATTGCTCGAACCGATCAGCGATATCCTCCACCACGATAAATCGTTTGGCGGCGATACAACTCTGCCCGCAATTCAGCAAACGGGCGAAAACGCAAGCTTCGACAGCTGCCTCCAGATCGGCATCAGCCAAAATAATGTATGGGTCGCTGCCGCCCAGTTCCAGAACAGTTTTTTTTAGGGCGGAACCCGCCCGTGCCGCCACCGCCATTCCCGCCGGTGTGCTACCGGTGAGCGTTACGGCTTTCACCAACGAGTGTTCGATCACCGCCCCCACCTGCCCGGAGCCAATCAACAACGTACGGAATAGGTTTACCGGAAACCCCGCTTCCCGGAAGATATCTTCGATGGCCAAAGCACAACCGCTCACATTGGAGGAGTGTTTGAGTACGGTTCCGTTACCAGCCATCAGTCCGGGAGCGGCAAATCGGAAGACCTGCCAGAAAGGGAAATTCCAGGGCATAACCGCCAGCACAATTCCCAAGGGTTGAAAAGCCACATAACTACGGTACATTTCAGTAGAAACATCTTCAGCAGCTAAAAATGTTGCTGCCTTATCAGCGTAATAATCACAGACCCAGGCACATTTTTCCACCTCGGCCATTGCTTCAGACAGGGGTTTACCCATTTCGTTAGTGATCAGTTCACCTAAGGGTTGTTTATTCTCTCGCAATACATCGGCAGCCCGGTGCATTTTCCTGGAACGTACGGTGAAATCAGTTCTGCGCCACTGTTCAAAATCTATTTGAACCTGACTCAATACCTTTTCCCATTCAGGAACACCCATTTCATGGTATTCACTGATTAGTTCACCAGTAGCCGGGTTGATCGATTGTAAAGGCATCGGCTAATCCTCCTTCAGGGAATTTAAGTCCACCGATCCGCTTGGTGAAAGCGACAAACCCTATGTTTCAGCCGCTTTTATAGCCAAGGCTGAATTAAATGATCATTTAGTATTGATTTTAGTGAGCAATATATTTGTAATTTTTACAATAACAAATATGTTGAACTCGTAAAAAGTCCTAAATATTCATTCTTGAGCACAGCGAAGAATCTCATAACAAATATAATATTAATAATATCAGAGATTCTTCATTTCATTCAGAATGACTGCCAAACTTCTTTTTACGAAACTGTCAAATATAACCATAAAATGGAATCATGACTCAGCCAACTGAAGCCTCCAAGGCAAACAGCTTAAAGATGAAAAACGGTCAAACCGTTGTCTGTCCCGACAGTATCGAAGGAGCGCGGATTGTTCTAAAACCGATAACATTGAATTATACGAACGTAATCTATACTGAGTTTACACCTGAAATCACGGTATATATGTTTCCACGCAGTGCTGAAAGAATCAGCGAAACTGAGAAATTTATCAGGAATGCCAGCCGTCAGCGCGCAGCAGGAACAGATTTAGTCTTTGTTATCCTCGATAAGCAGTCAGGTGAATTTTCAGGTGTTTGTGGGCTACATAACACTGGGAAAGTTAATCAGCCGGAGTTCGGCATCTGGCTTAAGAAAGGAGCCCAGGGAAAAGGATTGGGACTCGAGTCTATCAGCGCACTTAAAAAATGGAGTGAGCGGACACTGATGGTTGATAGTTTCATATATCCAGTTGACCGCCGCAACCAACCAAGCCGTAAAATTGCTGAAACACTGAATGGCGAAATCATCAATGAAAAGAAAGTGAAAGCAATGAGCGGCCGTATGTTAGATGAAGTGATCTACCTGATACCGGCTGTTCTGGACTGAAGTGGTAACCCTGTGTAAAATCATTTCCGCAGTGTTATCTTTTATTTATCTACCGGGTCTGGTCCCCCGTATCAATCAAATCCAGGATAAAAGTATACTCAAATGCAATTTCTTTCAGGTAGTCAAAGCGGCCGGAGGCGCCATGATGGCCAGCGTCCATGTTGGTCTTTAATAAAAGCCGGTTATTATCGGTCTTGGTTGCCCGCAGTTTAGCCGCCCACTTAGCTGGTTCCCAGTACTGAACCCGGGGGTCGTTTAATCCTGCTGTAATTAACAGATTGGGATAGTCCTTCGCAATTACGTTATCATAGGGTGAATATTCTTTCATGTACCAGTAGAAATCTTCTTCACTGGGATTACCCCATTCATCAAATTCAATTACCGTCAGGGGAATTGACTCATCGAGCATTGTGGTAACTACATCCACAAACGGAACATCGGCAATTACGACTTTGAAGAGCTCAGGTCGTAGATTGACAACAGCACCCATTAATAACCCTCCGGCGCTACCGCCAACAGCCGTCAGTTGTTCCGGGCTGGTGTATTTCTTTTCTACCAGGTAATCGGCACAAGCAATAAAATCAGTAAAAGTGTTGCGTTTATTCAGAAGTTTACCATCCTCGTACCAGCCGCGACCAAGATAGCTGCTGCCGCGGATGTGGGCAATAGCATAGATAAAACCCCGGTCGATTAAACTGAAACGGTATGATCTGAACTTGGGGTCGGTATTTGATCCATACGATCCATAACCATACAGATAAACCGGATTTTCACCATTGCGAATCATGCCGGTACGGTAGACAATCGAGATCGGAATTTCCTGTCCGTCTTCAGCAGTGGCAAAGATGCGGGCAGTTTCATAATCAGCCGGGTCATAACCACCCAGGATTTCATCCTGCTTTTTCAATTCCCGTTCCCTGGTTACTAGATTATAGTCATAGACCGAATTAGGTGTGATAAATGAGGAGTAGGTAAAGCGCAGAAAATTGGAATTGAAATCAGGATTTTCATCCAAGGATATTTTATAGGTCGCCTCAGGAAATTCTATAAAATATTGATCATTTAGCGATAGATTATGTACCAGAATCTTCCGCAAACCAAAATCCCGTTCAATGACGATTAAAAAATCTTTGAAGATATCAATTTCATCCAGCTTTACATTGTCCTGATGACCTATAACCTCTGTCCAGTTCGCTTTCTCAGGCGCGGTCACCGCTGTTTCCATCAACTTGAAATTGAGAGCATCATCGTTGGTGAGGATGAAAAATCGTTGGTCGTGATGTACGACTGAATATTCCATTCGATACTGCCGGGGATGAATCACTCGAAACGAGTCCTGCGGTGCAGCGGCAGCCAAAAAATGGATTTCAGACGTCACCTGACTTTCCAGTTCGAGAAAAAGGTAGGTCTGGCTCTTGGATTTGTGAATACTTAGAAAATAGGAATCATCTGTTTCGTGATAAACCAGTACATCTTCAGACGGGTTGGTCCCGATTATATGCCGGAATAATTTATATGGACGCATGGCTTCATCGACCATCGTGTAGAAAATGGTTCGGCTGTCATTGGCCCATTCCAGACTGTAATAAGTGTCAGGAATTTGTTCAGGATATAGAGTGCCGGTTTCCAGGTCCTTAAAGAAGATTGTGTAGTGTTCTCCACCGGAAAGATCAACTGAATAAGCCAGTGTTTTGTGATCGGGGCTGACCTCGAATTCACCAATATTGAAATAATCCAGCCCTTCTGCCAGCGCATTTTCATCCAAAAGTACTTCTTCCGGTGCCTCCAGGCTGTCCAGTTTGCGACAATGGATATCATATTGGCTACCCTCTTCGGTCCGAGTATAGTAATAATACTGATCCATTTTAACCGGGACTGATAAATCAGTTTCTTTGATCCGACCCTTCATTTCCTCGTACAATTCCTGTTGCAGCCCTTTGGTATGTTGCATCACTTCTGCAGTATAGGCATTCTCTGCTTTCAGGTAATCCAGTACAGCAGCACTCCCCCGCTCGCGCAGCCAGTAATAATTATCAACCCTGGTATCGCCAAACAAGGTCATTTCATGTGGTTTTACTTGAGCTACGGGTGGTTTAACCATTGCTTCTCCTGCTTCTTGGAC
>DAOWAH010000440.1 GCA_030634675.1 Fidelibacterota bacterium | reverse complement strand
GTGCTGGTTTATGAAGGCAAGGTCGATGTGAATCAACCAACGAATATGGAGCAGGAACAACAGGAAACCAAGCCCGGTGGTAAGCCCAAGTTCAAATTGGGTCCGATACAGGAAATTCAAGCACCCACCGAAGTGGCCGGACCCTACGAAGTTAGCCTGGAAGATTGGATCACGCTGGTTGAAGGAATGCAGATCAACGTCCGGAAAGATGGGAAATACAATATGTTTGAGTTTGATAAAACGGTAGATGCTGCCGACGAATTTGTCCAGTGGAATAAAGAACTGGACGGACCGGACTAATATTTAAACATACAATTAATTAGGGGATGTCATGCCTGATTGGTTAAAAAGAACGGGCATTGGTGCCCTGATCGGCTTATTTATGGGATTAGTGATTGCCATTGGCACTAATCTGGATGGTTTCTTCCTTACGCCCGTTTTAGATGGTTATGAATTCCGCTCCTATGATTCGCGCCTGAAAGCCAGGGTCGCCGGTAGCGAAGAGGCTTCCATCGATGATATTGTAATCGTTGATATTGATTTGAGTTCGGTTGAGGGCCTTGGGAATTACAAAGACTGGCCCCACGCTTACCACGGCCAGCTAATTGATGTGATCACCTCCGGTAATCCTAAGGCGATCCTTTTTGATATAATTTTCGACGCAGAGAATTCTTTCGATTGGGAGCTAGTAAACGCGCTGGTGGCCGAGCACCCACCTCAAGCCGGAGATTTATCGGCAGTAAGTAACCAGTTTCTGAGAACGTACGACCCTACTTGGTTTGTTCAGTCAACTGCCAACAGTGAGGAAGTCTATCATGCTTTGGTTTTCGAAGCGGCTGATACTAGCACCTTTCTGTATCCCATGGAAAGCGAACCGGAAGGGTATGATCCCAGCCGGCATATACTGCAAATCTTACCGGAACAGGCTCAACATCTGCCCCGAGCTGAGCGCCTCGGCAATACCCATTTGGAACTGCTGTCAGCTGCTCAGGGTGTTGGCAGCGCCAACTTCCCACAGGATGAGGATGGAATCATTCGTCGGTCGCCTACTGCCATTTATTTTGAGGGACCGGGACATGTATACCCATCATTAGTAATGTCGGCTGTGATTGATATTCTGGATATTCCCCCGGATGGGTTCGATTATGATTTCGATAAATTTATTCTAACCCTTACTAATCGGGCCGGTGAAGTGGTGCGTGAAATACCCATCGATGAAGAGGGCCGGGTTTTTGTTAATTACTACGGCTTTTATAAGACTTTCTACTACCTGCCTTATATGTATTGCTTTGATCCCGAAATGCTTCCTCCGGAATACTGGCAGGACCGGGTGGTGATCGTTGGTTCATCTTTACCGGGCTTAATGGATTTGCGTAACACACCGGTACAGGAAACCTTTGCCGGGGTCGAAATCCATGCTAACGTCATGAATAGTATTTTGAATAATGAATTCATCCGGTTGGCGGATAAACAAGCTAATTTCTGGGCGATTATCGCCATTTGTCTGTTGATCGGAGTACTGGTTTCTCTGATTATTACGCGTCCGCTTATCTCCATGATTATTCCGATTATTGCCGTCCTGGCTTGGATTGTATTTGCTTATAATCGCTTCTTGACCGGACTGATAATGTGGGAAATTGTACGTCCGGTGATCGCCATCGGC
>DAOWAH010000094.1 GCA_030634675.1 Fidelibacterota bacterium | reverse complement strand
GAGCTGATAATACCAGCCCAGGCCAAATCAGAATCGTCTGAAACTTGGGATTGGTATTTCTGCTTTGAAAAAACAAGACTGAGGATGTTAGTGGTCTCGTTTTGTGCCCGAGTTGAAGTGGACTGGTTGGGCCAGATATTTTTGGTGCTGGTCGGGATATAGGGAGTATACCAGAACAAGTCGGCTCGGATAGCCTGCTTAAAAGGAACACCTGTGACTGGATCCAGTGGTGCAGAAGACGGTTTCCAGAAACGTTGTAATATTTGCGGGGCTGTGGTCCGTTTGGCGCCCTCAAAATCATCTATATAAGCAACACCACTGGGATCACCGGTTGCTTTATTATTGATCGGATTGGGATTGGGCAGTACCTGGGCAAATTCACCTTCCATAGAAAAGGTAGTTATTTTTTCCGTATCAATCAGGGGAAGACGGTCCAGAAAATGAGTAACGCCTTCCAAGTTGGCCTGATAGCGACCATTTAAATCCCAAATGAAATTACGGGTCGGCTCATAACCGACCTCGATTTTTTCATTCAATACGGACTGGTTATAATACAGAGCCGTAGCGCCCAGGAATGAATTCTGCCCCAGGTCCATCTGAGCTCGAGTACCAATGATAGTCTTTTTATCGAATGAAACCAATTCGTGCTTTTCATAGAGAACTTCCAGGTTGGCATTAGGCGCCAGGGCATCTTCATTCAGAAATACTAGCGTTCCGCCAAAATAATCGATCTGATAATCGATTCCGCGCTGAAGGGTCAGCCCGTTCAATTTTACTTCTTCACTGCCTTCTACCACCATGAACCCCAACCTGATATTACTGGCCTGGTTGGTATAATCGACTTCGATAATGAATCGCTTGTCCTTACGAATATCACTATCAATTGTTGATAAGTACATAATACCAGAACCTAGTTGTCCACTCAGAGCATCAACATTGGAGCCACCTTCCAAGCTATCGGCATGTACAAAGGGAAGAAAGGCGGGAAATATCAATTCCCCATAAGTTAGATTAATTAGATTTGGATTAGCAATATCAATTATTTCATCCGGATCTAACACACCGCTTTGATTTTTTAAATCCAGTCCAAAATGGGTAAGATACGATGTTCCGTCAGCGTCCCACTCACTGGCCGGTTGCGCTCGATCGTCCATAATCCGCACTACAAAACCTTCTGTATTGATGTTAGCAGTACCTAGAAAATATACGTTTTTAAACATCAGATCCCAGGTGGGCTTTCCCGGGGAGAGGGATCTCGGCCTGATAAGTTGTAATTGCAATCCTATTGAATCACCCTCCGCTGGTTTGGTACCAATAGATTTTAGCGTATCCCCGCTGGCAACTTCAATAATATTAAAAGTACACCCAAGTACAGCATCAGAAACCGTAGACCGCATTCGTATATAGCCCAAGTCTTCATCGATATAATAATCTTCATCCCGCTCCAGGCGAATAAAGTTAGTTTCCTCCGAATCGTCAGAATAACTTTCGATACTATCAGGATTAACATAAGCCACGCCTTGAATATTACCTGGAGTATTATCTCTTACTGATTTATATAATTCAAAATCTTTTACTACTACCAGGTTCAAATAGTGTCGACCTTCGCTATCCAGTGGATAAAATGAGTTTATTCCGAGGGAATTATAGCCATTTCGATACCATTTGTGAATAAAGAAATAGCGGTACTTGAGGTAATTATAATCCTGTATCTGCTGGGTAGTGGATTCATTGGAGCCTTCGAATTTCTGTTTTTCCTTGCGGGTCTGTTCAATAGAAGCAATAGTGGTAATGTCAACGGGACCCAGTTTCGAGATTGCTTTCAGGCCGAAAAGGCCTTTGTTCTTACCCGAGAAAGTGACATACTGGGTCGCCGGCAGAGACAGAGAAATATTACCCGCTTCCACTACCTGCAAAATTTCATCCTCTTTACCTTTATAGGAAATCCGTATATTATTTTCCCAGTCAAAGTCCCGTTCTGAGTCCTGATCCATCAAAACCGTGATCCGATCGCCGATTTTCCCTTCAATATTCAGATTCTGCTTTTGGTCAAATTCGATGTGGGTGTTCTGAGCTTCATTGATATTAGAATGAATCAATTGCTGATCCTGAAAGACCATTTTCCCGGAAATATTGACATTACCCCGTACTCGCAGGGAAACGCGCCCAAAGTCGCCCACATCGACACCAACCACTTCAATCGATTTTCCAGATCGCCGCTTACCGGGCTGTTGACTGGCTGGTTTGGTAACACCCTGCATGGTTTCGATAAATTTGACCCGCCGGTTGCGCTGCAGCATGGCTTTAACATACCATTCCAGGCTGGCAGTGAATGGTATCTTGTATATATTGCCGTCGGATATTTCCGTGATTGTGATTGTGCTCCAATCTTCAGCAATCTCGACCCTGGTTACAGTCCTTTTAAACGGCAGGTCAAATAGTCCAATCGGTTTAATTAAAGTATCCTCGATCAACCCGATCGGAAGTGGTAGCGCGGGAAAAGCATAAACAATAAAGGGCGACTGAATCAGGCGCACCGGTGGCTCGATCCGAGTTGTATCAACATCCTGACCCACAGGCATACTGGTCCCTGCCAGAATCAGTATAACTAATTTGGCGGTTATCCGATATATTCTCAACGGGATTCCGTTACTTACGATTAAATCAACCTTTATTATTTACGACAAACTGGTAGCGGTGGGTCTAAATTTTACTCCTTAAGTTTATATTTTGGTTGAATTTTATCACGGAATAGTTTACTGAAATTTAGAATAGCAAGTCCACGGTGACTTATGCGGTTTTTCTCCTCGGTAGATAGTTGCGCCAGGGTTTTTTCAAGCTCGGGAACAAAGAAGACAGGATCATAGCCGAATCCACCCGTCCCCCGTTGTTGCTTCAGAATTACTCCTTCAACTATACCTTCAGTCCATAGTTCCAGTTTTTCATCCACATAGGAAATTATACAGCGGAAGCGGGCAGTACGTTTTTCTTCGGGAATATGAGACAATTCGGTCAACAGGCGGCGGTTATTATCGACATAGGTTGCTCCTATCCCCGCCCAGCGGGCGGAATAGACACCAGGAGCGCCATTCAGTGCATCAACTTCCAGGCCGGTATCATCAGCAATAGCCGGTATTCCGGTAAGCTTATTAACCATCCGTGCCTTTAGCAATGAATTTTCCAGCAGGGTCGCGCCAGTCTCATTGATCTCCCCTACCTCGGGGAAATCAGGCAGACTCAAAACCTGGTGATCGAAGTCCCGGAGAGCTTGGGTGAATTCCACAATTTTATGTCTGTTATTCGTAGCCAGTATGATTTGCATGATATTACCGAAAATAATGCCGCCGAACATAGCCGAATTCTCGACGGGAGACAAGTATTTTCAGTGGCTCGTTCGGATTGATGTGGAATTATGTGAGCAAAGCCACTAATTTCGGAGAACTTTTATGGAACCCCACGGATTCAGGTTTTGTCCCTGGAAAATCCGGTGGATTTCCGTCTGCGATGATTTAAAACCGGCAAATCTTTCCAAACTCGGTAAGTAGCAGCCATATCCATACTTCGCAGAAAGAAATAGCGAACACCATCGGCAACTTCCGATTGCAGTAATACATTTGCAACATCATTCACTTTTTGGGGTAAATCCTCCACAGCAGTGCCGCAAAATATATTTAAAAACAAAGGCTCGGGCTGATGTGCTGCTTGGATTAATTTTCTTATCGTTTGAGCATTATTCAGCTTAATACTTCCAATATGAAATGTTTCATCGTCCATATGATATTCATACTCCCCGATTCCCTTATGACATGTTCCGGCATACCCACTGTTCATAACATATGGTTGGATATTCCAGCCAACTGCCTCAGATTCCTCCATTTGCTTAAGGGTATACATTCCGGATTTTTCCAAATAATAATCACAGAAATTACAATATCGTTTAAAGGCAAGATACCTGTCACTGTGCGGATGACCATCGCTGAGCATGGCCCCTATTTCCTGATTTCCGATATTATTAAAATACCAATCGGATAGTCGGGGCGACAGATCGACCAGGCCCGGATTAATTATCCAAGTCATGGGTATTTTATTATATGAAGCACTGGTCATAATTATATCCGGCTCGTAAACCATGGAATGCAACAGATTATCACCGTCAGCTACAAACATCGCAATGTAAACACCATTTGAGACGACCTCCGCCGGTTTGGGTTCGGATTGTCGTCCTGTAGTTGATGGAAAGGAAGAATGAACAGTGAGATTTTCGACTGAAATATACGGAACCATAAAATATCCCAATCGGGCAAACAAGGCGTCTGCCCAGCGTTCATCGGTCCAACCCAAAATCGGGGTACCCTGGGGATAATTCCGCAATACTTTTGCATATAGCGCAGCTTCTTCCGGATCGGAAATATCGAGGTAGTAAGTAAACAATTTCATTGCCACCACGTAATCCTTATTGGCCGCCCCCCAACTCCTGTCGTCTGTGGTCATATGAGACCAGGTAAAAGCAAATTCTTTACAAGCGTCGGCGAACCAATACTTCAATAACCAATCCAGACACTGCGAATTATTTTCAAACGCCAACTCCCGGAAATCCTGGATGATTTTGAAATTCATATCGCTCAGAGCTGCAGCCAAATCCGGCGAAACCACTAATCCATCGGTTTGTGCAGCAATTGTAGTAGCAGCTTCAATAGTAGCCTGTTCCAATTTGGGATCCCAAATAATCAGTCCCTTAACCCGGTCCGTGTAGCGTTCCAGCAGGGCTTTGAACCCAGGCCATTCCCGGTCAACAGCCGAAGTCAGTCGTTCCACTGGAATATCGGCAAAAAGTGTTTCGATAAACCGTTCGGCAATCTGAACCTGAGTCGGTCCTCCCCGTTTATTGTCATAACAATAGGTGTTGGTAACATAGATTTTCTTTTCATCTTCCCGGTTGACAATTCCTTGCAGAACACAGGCCGCAATTTGTCCATCCATCCTATCCCGGCTTAAATCAACAACGATCATTGATTTGGTGGGGACACTTACCTTCAAATATTTAGTGATCAAATCCATTGTCGAGGTTCCCTTATTTGCCATTAAAATATCTTTGACTTCACAGCCTGTGTCAAATTAATAACGAAATCATTCTTGCTCATTCTGATGGTGTATCAGTTTACCGTCCCGTGTGTCAAGCGTCAATATCGGCTGATAGTTATTCATGTTGGAAAAATAGACGAGATCAAACTTGGCAAAAGAAAAATCACTGATAACCTTATTCTCATATGGAAGCAGTATTTCCTTGATCAGTTTGATCTTTGTCCTGGGTTGTTGAACAAAATAAGCCAGGTTGATATGTCCCATAAAACTTCTGGCATCGACTCGGGTAGACAGTTTAATCAAGCGCTCCATATCAAGAATTTTTACAAGTTCGGTTTCACGATCAAATCTTACAAGAGCTGTGATACCGATATCCAGACCAATACCTTGGATTTGGGAAGTCACTATTAATGGTGTTTTAATCTGCTTAAAAGCAAGCTTTACTTTTTCAATTTGGGTTTCAATATGCTGGGCTGAAAGAGGAAGTGAACCGGCCTCGATATCACAGATTGTCATGTGAAAAGATTCGGGAGCTAGAAAACTAAAAATATGCTCCAACTGCGCTTTATTAAACTGTTTTCTGAATATTTTTTGGAGATCACCTAATTTTTTATATAAACCCGATCTTTTATCAACCCAAGCGATACAGGTCAGTCCGTAAAATGGTTTTACGTTTCCATTAGAGTGGAACTTTGGATTCGCTAAACCTAACCGTCCTTCAAGAATATTTGCTTTAAAAACACCAATACAACGCTTGTGCAATTCATTCTCATATTTTTTAAGTACCCTACTCATCTGCATTCCCTATTTTTTGGCCGGTAGGTTGGTTCTTTTGAAATATCAATTAATAGACTTCAATTCCCAAAATTGCAGCGACTGAATTATGACTGTTGGACCGAATAAGTCTAATGCTAAACGATGGTTTTGTATCTTTTTTGGGTAGTATCGACCAGTAATACAGATGCGGTAGTTGATGAATATCTCATATACCGATTGATCGAAGAAAACCTGAAAAATAATCTGTGATTTTAGATCAGGTAATGAATAGCTTTTGGCCAAGGGACTGATCATTAGTTTTTTATGGGCATTGTCATAAATAATCATAAGTTCGTCGTTCGGATCGTTAATGCATCCCCAGCGAATACCAAACCTGTTGGCCAGGCTGAGATGCAATTTAATTTTTATCTCCCAACAACCACTACTGATGTCCGGTAACCGGTACTCAGCAGTGGACAATAACTTAATATCACTGAAACTATAAGCCGATTCACGTAATGTTTTCAGTTCCGGAGCTGGAGCCTGCTTAAGGCTTCCAGTGGAGCTGATCGATAATATTCTCGGCAGGGTCAGTAGACCATTCCAGGGATATCCCGGTCTACCTCCACCTTTAATCCAGCCCCACAAGATACAGCGGTTATTAGAATCCTGAAGTACATTGGGAGCATAAAAAGCGTCGCTTCCACCCAGGTCCAGAGCCTGCCAGGAT
>DAOWAH010000407.1 GCA_030634675.1 Fidelibacterota bacterium | reverse complement strand
TATTGGCAACTGCTGGCAGTGTGAATATCCATATTTATCGACTATTGAATCCGGCGGGCAGCAATACTGGTCATATTCCAATGAAGGCGGTGGAACACGCGCGTCCAGCAGTAGCAATCTCTTTTTGCGAAGCACTTTATACATTCCTGGAGCTTCGAATACTTCGATCGAACTAACATTTAATAATCAGCCTACGGGATCAGGTGGAGATATTGATATGTCGAATGTCGATTTCAATATTCCTTTTAACTCAAACTGTGATGCATTTGGTCCAACCCAATCAGTTTCCTTTACTGCGACAGGAGGAGCACAAACTTGTTCTGCCTGTGCGACCAGCTATTCAGGCTCCTCCATCTCCGGAACGCCGCGCCCCAGTTTTGTACAGCTCGATTTGATCAATGCCGGAGTACCGTGTACCATAACTGCGATTACTATCACATCCAGTTTGACTACGTCCGGCTACCAGCCCCTCGTTTTTAGAATAAGGGACAATAACGCTGATAAATGGCATTGTGTAAGTGATAACGGTAGCATCAGGGCCAGCACGGTAGCTCCTGGTACTACAATGATTTTGACTGAAACCCTCACTTTAACGCAAGCAGATGCCATAATTGACCAAATCGAATTTGAACGACCTGATTATTCCACAATAAATATGGCCGGTGCTTCATTAACTATATCCCTTACGATGGATTGCTGTGATTGCATATCGCCACAAAATTATTCATTCACTATTCCATAGTAGCATTGCAGTTTGAAGATAGCTATTAATACCGTCATTTTGATGGTTCAATCTTGGAAGATCCGGCAATAATTAGAATTACTACGGGGACTGTTCGATTGATCACGTCGATTTTCAGATTATACAGTCAGAATCGAAATGGTTGGACGCTGATCGAGTTGGCCTTGGTAATCGCCCTGATCGGGATTCTATCTACAATCGCAATAAGAACATTTTCATCAACTCTGGGAAATTCACGTTTTACTGCAACGAATAGAGAGATGAATAACCTTGTATGGGCGATTTCTGGAAATCCGGATATGATAGCCGCATCGGGTAGAACTGACTATGGTTATATTGGAGATACGGGGCAGTTACCTCCTGATTTGGATGCACTAATCTATGACCCGGGAGTTTGTGGCTGGGAAGGACCTTACATTTCGGTAAACTTCGGAGCAGATTCAAACCAGCATAAGCTGGATGCTTGGGATGAGGAATACGATTTTTCTATAAATAATGGTCGGATTCAAATTTCCAGCGTCAACGCAGGTACCAAATTCCTGGAAGATACGACCCATCTACTTTATAACACCGTTCAAGTGCAATTATACAATTCAAACGGTCTTCCACTCAATGACGCTACCGGTGAAGTAAGCATCGAATACGGTTGTACCTGGAATTCCCTGACCTTTAATGAAAGCACTGGAAAATTTACCAATTTCAATGTCCCCATTGGTATGCATCGGGTGAGTGGAGTGGGGGGGGATGATACAACTTTTTCTTATGTGGGAATAGTGCCTTCAGGCAACGTCAGTCTTGAAATGACTACCTATCCTAGTTTTGGTACTATCGTCTCAAATGGATGCGGATTTATAAGTGGTGATGGTAACTATATAATATCAGAGCAGGTCAGTAACAATGGTGCGCCCACATTCGTTATTGACAAAGTCCAGATATTCTTTTTTGATGGACCTTGTTGGGGATGTGAAGGAGCTTATCTTGAAAAAATAATTGTTGACGAAGTTACATACTGGGATTACACATCAACAGGCATCCGGATTGGCTCTGGTACTCTGGTGGTGTTGGATGAATTATTATTTATTCCTAATGGTGTTGCCACGATCGAATTATATTTTAAC
>DAOWAH010000220.1 GCA_030634675.1 Fidelibacterota bacterium | reverse complement strand
GCGATGAAAGCCGAATCCCAGTTCCACTGATGAGGGTAAAGTGAAGGTGCCGGTTTAGTAGCATTCCCTGAATTATTAGCCATTAACACAGCACCGGCCTGCTGCATCAATTGCTGGAGTCCTAACTTAGAATAGGCGCTTGCCACTGGATTTACAACTCGTCCGATGAGAGCATCGAGGAATTCTTTTGATTAATCGAGCAACACCCTTAGCCTGAATATCTGCCAACTGACTAAGATTATCTTAGCTATTATAAGCGCTGCCCGGTGTGAGTATCAAACAACATTATCCTGGCGGTATTGAAATTGATAAAAATCTGTTCGCCGGGTTTATAAAATACCAATTGCGGATATTTAATCACTAACGGATTATCAGCCAATTTGATATGAATTATCGTTTCACTACCTAACGGTTCGGTTACTATTACCTGTGCGGTAATTGGCCCCTGATTGATACTGATGTCTTCGGGTCTGATACCCAGGGTTACCGCACGTTTCTGGTTGCTTTGGTCTTCAATGTCCGTTAGCTCAACTTTTACTCCCGGACCTTCAAACACATTTCCGGTCAGGTTTCCTTCGATAAAATTCATGGCCGGTGATCCAATAAAGCTACCAACAAACCTGTTTCCCGGCGCCTGATATACTTCCATTGGCGAGCCTATCTGTTGGGCAATACCATCTTTCAGGATAACAATCCGATCGCCCATGGTCATGGCTTCAACCTGGTCATGAGTGACATAAATCATGGTGGTTTTCAGCTCATTATGCAGTTTTTTTATCTCTGCCCGCATCTGTACCCGCAGCTTGGCATCGAGATTGGATAATGGCTCATCGAACAGAAATACTTTGGGATTACGAACAATGGCCCGCCCCAAAGCCACCCGCTGACGCTCCCCGCCGGATAATTCCTTGGGCTTTTTCTGTAAATATCTCCCAATTTCCAGAATATTAGCCGCTAGTTTAACGCGCTTATCGATCTCTTCCTTGGGGAATTTGCGGAGTTTCAAACCAAAGGCCAGATTGTTGTAAACATTCATATGGGGATACAGAGCATAATTCTGAAATACCATGGCAATATCACGATTCTTGGGTGGTTGGTCATTAACCAGATTCCCATCGATAAAGATCTCCCCGGCCGTGATATCTTCGAGACCGGCGATCATCCTCAAAATGGTTGATTTTCCGCAACCGGACGGTCCCACTAATACAAGGAATTCCCCGTCGGCAATATCGAGGTTGAAATCATCAATTACTAAGTTATCTTTCGTATAAGCTTTTTTTAGATTTTTTAATTGAACTGAAGCCATAACTTTTTATTCCAGTCAGTTAGTATATTTTTCCAGGGCAGCTAATAAACATTCGATTGTCGATTCAGCCCCGGAATTACGATTAATATCCGCTGGTGCAATGATCCCGTCAAAACAGCGTCCGGTCCGGGGATCATACATCTTCTGTCCGGTCACATTATTTCCGCTGAACCAATCATAAATCCGGTCAGCCTGGATCAAATATTTCTGTTCTTGTGTAATATTCCACAATGCTTTCAGCCCCTGATAGGAAGAATTAATACCATAAGCGATTTGGGGAAATTCGGCCACGGAATAGGTATGATCAGAATTGACCGTAATCCGCCGGGGAAATTGATTCTCGATTAAATATGATGCGAAATTATCGGCCCACAACCGCACACTTTTTAGAAAAACAATATCACCGGTAATTCTATATGCTTCCATCAGAGCATAAGCCTGGGTATTACCCCAGCCATGCCAGATATTTTCCCAGCAAAAATACATCCCGTTCAGTTCATGACCCGGGACCCTAAACTGACTCGCTACCAGTCCCTGTGACAATTGTTTGATTTCAGTAAAAAAATCGAATTCCCCGGTCTGATGTAGTTTAGTCAGGGCCATTACCAACTCGCTTGACTTATCCGGCGCTCCATGAACCAGCCAAGCCGGTTGCTTCCCTATAAGCGAACTTTCATATTGGGAATAATGACTTAATACTTTTTCGATGTGAACAGTGGCCGCATTTACTTTCAGCGCAATTTCAGCCTGTAAGGCATCATAAAGGTTCAATTCGTGAAACAGGTTATAGGCCGCCGCCAACCCGCGCAAACCACGTATAGCCCACCAGCCAAATTCGGCCTGGCTGTTCTTATGCGTTGTATTGATCGTACCATCGGACTCCATAAAATTATACCATAGTCCATCATCGCGGGCCAAGTATAGAAGAAACTGAGTCATCCCTCTGGCAACTGGCAACAGATCGGTACGATCATATTCCAGGATGCTCCTTTCCAAAACTTCCATAAAGCGTCCCACATCATCGATGCAAGTCACACCTTCACCTTGGGCAGGGACAGGCCGGTAATCCGGCGCTTCGGCATAAATCCAAAGATAAGTTAATATTTGACCGCCTACCTCAATACTATCAACCAAAGATAAAGCATGGTCGAGATTCACTTCAGAGCGGGTCTTTGTGGAACAACCGTTTAACAATAACAATAATCCCGATAGTAAGATAATTATTCTGAGTTTATATCTTCCCATTTAATGAACCTCTTTAAAAAACAATATCTTTCAATTTCATACTGGCAACACCCAATACCGTATCGGCGCCACCATACAGACAGTAAATCACATCATCTTTCAGGACCGTAGCGCAAGAGAAAATCACATTGGGAACAAAACCGTTGATTTCCCAATCCAATTCCGGCTCAATGATCGGCTCCGGATACTTGGCTAATATTTTTGAAGGATCATTGTAATCCAACAACACTGCCCCCAATCGATAAACCTCTTTATCATCTACACCGTGGTAAATCAGGAACCAACCATCGTCGATACGCACCGGTGGACCGGCGATACCAATCCGGTCGGAGTCCCAGGTCCCGGCTTGCGGTGACATTATCTTTTGGTGACCGGTCCAGGTTTTCAGATCATCGGAATAACAAATCCAGATATCGGGATGGCGACGGTGAAACATGCAAAACCGGCCACCGATTTTTTCCGGAAAAAAGGATGAATCCTTATTGGGTTCATCCAGCATTACCCCCTGGCGCTCCCAGTTTATCAGATCCTTTGATTCAGCCATACAAATCCGGTGATCATTTCGAAATCGACCACCGAATCCAGTGTAGTTCATGTAGAATGTATCACCTATTTTTACTATTCGTGGATCTTCAGGCCCCCGCAATTCCTGCGGTACATCATTAGACAGAATCGGGGTTTCCAGGCGCTGCCAGTTAATCAAATCCTGGCTGGTAGCATAACCAAAAGTATTGATATAGCGGCCGAATTTTTCATGTCCGCCAATGTCGGTCGCACGATAAATGGCGTGAAATAATCCATCGTGATAGACCATTGCAGAATTGAAAACGGCCGCCCGTTCCCATTCATGGTCCGCAATTGGTTCCAGCACTGGTCGCGTTGTAAGTCTTTGAAGTTTCATCAATTGATCCTTATGGGTAATTCTTTTCCAATTATTTTACGACTAAACATTTTTTAATGGCTGAAAATTCCTTGGTTCGCAAGCGATAAAAATAAATTCCGGAAGCGAAACTACGCGCATTCCAATTGACTCTATGCAGCCCGGGAGCGCGGTAATCATCCACCAGAACAGCGACATTTTGCCCGAGTAAATTAATGATTGTCAAAGTCACGTTGGTATGGATTGGTAATTCAAACTCGATTGTAGTAACCGGATTGAAGGGATTGGGATAATTCGACCGCAAGGCAAAACTGGATGGTAGG
>DAOWAH010000031.1 GCA_030634675.1 Fidelibacterota bacterium | reverse complement strand
GACTGGTCAAAATATCCGCCGCGATCATGAGGTAAAGGATTAATTGCGCCATTTTCCTTACGAAAAAGAAAAAACTCCAGCTCAGGTCCTACATTAAATTCATAACCAAGGGCTTTAGCTTTAGCCAATTGTGTCTTCAATACCGTACGGGGTGAACCCGCGTACATACTGCCGTCCGGCATGTATACATCACAAATCAGGCGGGCGGTAACATTGTTGGTACCATTGGTCCATGGAATTACTGCAAAAGTGTTTAAATCCGGCTTCAGGTACATGTCGCTTTCGAAAATACGCGTAAAACCATCGATGGAAGAGCCATCAAACCAGACATTGTTATTCAGAGCTTCCTCCAGTTTCGAAACCGGTATAGTAAGTGCTTTCACAATACCCAGCAGATCAGAGAACTGCATGTCAATAAACTTTATTTTTTCCTTTTCGGCAATCTCAAGCACTTTTTTCTTATTCATATTTAGCTCCATTAGATTAATTGGCGATTGTTTCAATTGGATACTTTCGATTATTAATTCACTTTATTTTTAAAAACTTTTTTTTACCTCATTAGATAGATTAATTCGGTCCAAGATAAAAAATAAAATTCCGTTATTATTCTTCCAACGGGGACTGTAAATCGAGTTTTACACCTTCCTTATAAGTTGACAGTACTACCATGGTCTGCGTGCGGGCTACACCGGGCCATAACTGAATATCACGTAAAAGCTCTTCCAGGGCAGTGGAGTTTTTCACCCGCACTTTCAGCAAATGGGAACCACCACCGGTTACCGAATGACATTCCAGCACAGCCGCTGATTCTTTAGCACAACTAATGACTTCTTCGTAATGATCCGATGAAGAACTGACCACCGTGATATAAGCCGTTAAATCAAATCCCAGCATCTTGTGATCCAGAATTGTTGTAAAATGGCGGATATAACCAGCATCAACCAGTTTTTTAATCCGTTCACTTACGGCCGGAATTGACAAACCGACAATAATTGCAATCTCACTGGTTGTTGAACGGGAATTATCCTGCAACAAGGCCATAATCTGGCGATTTTTATTATTAATCATAACTTAAAATATTTAAGAATTTTAGTTATATACAATAAATATTTACGGTATGGAGTGTAATGCTCCTTAAATTATAATCAATATGCTTAAAATAATCAATTGCTCTATCGACTCAGCACTCGCAATATATCCAACGCCACCTGCTTACTGGAGATACCCACCTCCATAGAAGGTCCCACACAGGATGGACAACCGCCTTCGCATGAACACGCCTCGATCAGTTTCCTGGTCTGTTCCAGCAATGTTTCGTGCAGGTCAAACAATTGCTGACTGAAACCAACCCCACCTTGATAATTATCATAGATAAAAATTGTAGGTTGAAAATCCGGTGAAAACTGCAGATCGACTTTGCGGTCACCAAATTCGCCATCAGCGGAGGAATAAACTCCCCGCTGGCCATAGACATTGCGGATATACCATTCGGCGGATTTATCACCGACACTACGCTGGATATCCATGACCGTACACATGAGGTTGATGGCCGCTACGGCCTGGAGGGCATTAGCCATTCCCAGAATACCATCGATACAATCGGCCGGTGAATACGGTAAATCATCCAGTATCCGTTGGGGAATCGTAAACCAATAAGCGGAGGTATGCATTTCCAAATCCGGTAGATTGATATCGCCGTAGCCCACATTTTCCATGGTATAAAACTTAATCTTTTTAAAACCAACCGCCCGAGTCATAACTTGAACCTCACCGAGAGAGATATCGATTCGGTTAGTACGACGGCTCTCAAATTCATCCAGAATTTTCACATTGGTGTAATCAATCGCATCAGTATAATAATCAGAATCTGTCGCCCTGACGATTGCTTTGCGTCCATCCCAGTCCAGTTCATCAACAATAAACTGCTCACCTCCCACCATGTAAATCGCATCGGGATAGATGACCAGAGGTGCATTACCGTAATCCACCTCGGCAATAATTTTGTTTTCGGAATCTTTTTCCACCACCACAAAATTACCTTTTTCCACGCGCCGCAGTGATACATTTACGGCCGGATAAACAGCGCTGGACCAGTGCCACTGCTGACCATCAAAATGGACTACCCCACCATCTTTCAGATAATCGAGGATTTGAGCCGTATCGGCGGCTTTTTGGGTACCAAAGGTTTCATCCCGCCGGAATGGTAATTCAAAAGCAGCACATTTTATATGGTCAACCATGATGGTCAGGTTATCGGGGTTAATTCGCGCTCGTTCGGGACTTCTACCAAAAAAATATTCAGTGTGATTAATTAGAAATTGATCCACCGGTGTGGAACGGCCAACTAAAATAATTATCGCCGTTTTACCACGTCGTCCGGCACGGCCTGCCTGCTGCCAGGTTGAAGCAATCGTACCCGGGTATCCCGCCAACACCACCGCTTCAAGGCTGCCAATATCAATCCCCAACTCGAGAGCATTAGTAGCCACTACACCACGGATGGTTCCAGCACGAAGACCACGCTCGATTGCACGTCGCCGGTTAGGCAGGTAACCACCCCGGTAACCCACTACCGAATCAGGTTTTACCAACTGTTCCCGATTCCTAACAAATTGGTCGCGCAGGTATTTTGTAAGTATTTCAACATTCAGACGGCTTAAAGCAAAAACAATCGTGGATACATCCTGCCGGAGTAGCTCCCCGGCCAATTCCTTTGTTTGCTTGATGTAACTGGCCCTGATACCCAATTCTTTATTAACCACCGGAGGATTGTAAAATATAAAATACTTGTCACTGGCCGGCGCACCATTTTTATCGATCAGCGCCATGGGTAATTCAGTCAATGCCTCTGCGTGTTCCTTGGGATTGCCAATAGTGGCGCTACAGCAGATAAATTGTGGTGATGATCCGTAAAACTTACAGATCCGCTGCAGGCGCCGGAGCACATTATTGACATGACTGCCAAACACGCCCCGGTAGGTGTGAATCTCATCAATAACGATGTATTTCAAATTGCTGAAAAGCTGTACCCACTTGGTATGGTGCGGCAGGATTCCCTGATGCAGCATATCTGGGTTGGTGACAACAATATGGCCTTGCTTACGGATTTTCTGGCGGGCATCCTGAGGGGTATCACCATCGAAAGTAAAGACCTTAATAGATTCTCCAATCGTGGTAACAACTTCATGTAATTCGGCCACCTGATCCTGGCTCAGAGCCTTTGTGGGAAACAGGTACAGTGCTTTCGCAGCCGGATCATCCAAAATCATCTGCAGGACTGGCAGGTTATAACACAGGGTCTTACCACTGTCTGTGGGTGTTACTACCACCACGTTTTTCTCCGCTTGCAGGTTGTTCCAGGCTGTCGCTTGATGTGAGTAAAGCCGTGTTATGCCCCGCAGCTTGTAGGCTGCCTTTAAGCGCTCATCAACACTAATCGGAAAATCAGAATAATCGGCCGGCCGGCCGGAGATATGTCGCACGTAGGTTACATTAGGACCCAGTACGGGGTGTGCTTTAAGAAATTTTATTAAACCAGGTAATGGGTTTTGATGAAGCATTACAGATTACAGACAGGCTTCAATTTGATCAATTTCATCTCCGGTCAAGGATATGTCACCCGCGGAAAGATTGTGCTCTAATTGTTTCAGCGCTGTAGCTCCCACAATGGCGGAAGATATTTCCTTCCGGCGCAGAATCCAGGCTAACGATAGTTGCACAAGGCTATAGCCCAGTTCGTCAGCCAGTTTTTTCAGCCGGGCTGTCCGCTCCAGATTTTCGTCAGTTAAATAGCGGAACATGAATTTACCGCCATTAGTTTTGGAACGGCTACCTGCTGGTATTGGTCGGCCTTTCAGATACTTACCCGAAAGCACACCATGCGCTAAAGGTGAATAAATAATATTTCCTACCCCCAGTTTATTACAAGCCGGAAACAGGGCTTCTTCCGCACCCCTTTCCAGCAAATTGTAGCAGGGTTGACTGGAAATAAATCGGGGCAAATTATTGTTTATTGATAGTTCGACTGCAGCGCTGAGCTGATCGCTGTTGAAATTAGAGCACCCGACATAGAGCACTTTCCCTTGCCTAACCAGAATTTCCAGGGCTTTCAGGCTTTCCTCCAATGGAGTATTAGGATCAAAAGAATGAAATTGATACAAGTCAATATAATCAATTTGCAACCGCCGCAGGGATGCGTGACAGGCTTCGATTATATGCTTTTTAGAAAGACCGGCGCCCATGGGACCGAGATGCATACGGCCGAAAACCTTGGTAGCTACAACCAGTTGATCCCGAGGCAAGTTGCTAGCTGCTTTTCCTAGGACAACCTCTGCTTGGCCTTCGGAATAGACATCAGCCAGGTCAAACAGATTCACGCCCATTTCGAAAGCTTTTCTAATCATCAGAATTGATAATTTTTCATCGACGGTACCACCTAGTGTCAGCCACCCACCCAGGCCAATTTTACTAACTCTAAGCCCCGACTTACCTACATGTCGGTAACGCATTTCATGATGAGCCGGCTCACGTTTTGATACCATCAGACCTCCGAATTTTCCTGCCGGTAGTTTCCAACTTTCTTAGATCGATACGGGTAGTGTTAAATTAATCAAATCGCTAAAAATATTACCGTATAATTTGTTCAACTTAAAAATAAAAGCCCCACTGTACCAACAACCGCCAGCCCCAGCGGGAGCCACTGCCAATAGGATGCGAAATCCACAAGGGAAGATACAGCCCCAGTTCGACCAGTGATTGGGATTCAATCCCGATACCGGCGGAAGCATAAGTAGTATTATCTGCCATTGCCTGCCAGCGCTGTGTCAGATCACCGCCCGATTGTTCGGCCAACACACCATCAATATAGATCATCGGCCATATGGGCCAATCGGTTTCCGCCCCCACACTGAAACCAAACCCCAGCACCGAATCCCAGTATTCATCAGCCTCTGGTGTAAATCCTCGGAAAAGCGGTACAAATTCGGTTCGAGGCCGCCAGGCTCGTAGTTGATGTTGCAGACGATAGCGCAGGTAATTGCTGGTCCGGTCATCCCATACCAGTCCGTGCTCCCCGTGTGCCCGTACAATCACCTGATCCCATAGATGCCGTTCCAGATCAATAAGCGACGAAAAACGATAGAATAGGCCACCCTGCCGTTGTAAAGCCTGCCCGACTAATAAAGCAACCATGATATTTGATCGCTGTTGCGGGTTATAACGAAAGCGGATGAAATCGGCCTGCGCTGACAATAGTTTACCTTTAAACCAACGATTATTTTTATCGGTAGTTACAAACTCCGTACGTTTTATTTGTCCTGTTAAACGTTGATATGCCGATTGACGGTTGGCGACCAGGTAGCGTATTTTTCCAACATACCGACTTAAAGACATTGCTTGCTCATTACGGGGATATTCCCAGCTGGTACGAAATTCCCAAAAAGTACGCTCTACTGAACCTAAGGGTGTACGATAGGTAAATTTCAAACCCGTTTGTTGGGCAGTAAGTTGGGGAGCATAGGTCAATTCAAGATCAAATGCATTCTGATAAAATGCCGGTAATATGGGCATCAGGTTAAGTCCCAACCCACCAGAGATATGTACACCAAAGCGCCAATCACGGCGCCAGTCCTGTCTGATGACGGGACGATAATACAGTTTATATACTTCCCAGCTTGGCAGACCGTAAATTGGTTGTAGAAGGAAAGTCCGCGGCCAGCGATTATTAAATCGATTGGAGTCGAACATTCGTTTATCAGGATCAAGTAAAACTGATTTTATTGGGTCGTCACTAATTAGATTAATTTCACGTTGATTCTGCAGACGAATACGAGTGAATCTGATCGTATCACGCTGTTCGGTAATTGCCTCAAAATCAACCGGGAGGCTCCAAGTACCCTTGAAATCGGTTATTATTTTAGTATCCCAGCGCCGATCTTTACGGCCCTTGGTTTCAACGGCAATAATTTTATAATCCGGTCGCAAATTAGTAGTAAGCGCTAGACGAAAATTATCGCCGATGCGGTGATTCACAAAACGGTTGACTGTGCTGATAAATGTTTCTGTGTTAACTGTTTTCCAGACATTTTCGGTAGCGTAAGTATGCATGATAATCTGCATCAGACTATCCCCTACCGCCGATTCCAACATCTGGAGGGCGTGATTTCCAACAATATAGCGGCTGTATAATTGAGTTTGATTTTCCCAGTCGGTCTGTTTGTCGGGCTGGTAGATAGGCGGCACAACGCTGCGTCCAAACAGATCATATAACCGACGCATTATTTCCTCGGCGTTCAAATTTTCTAAATCCCGCCAGATAGTAACAACGGCTGCGGTGGATTTAAAGATATTAAACTCGGCTGGTGATTGTCTTGATTTTCTGAACAACCCGGCAGCGTACTCAGCAAATGATTCGATTAGCCAGGTCTCATAACTTTCATCGGCATTGATGGCATTTCCGAACCACTGGTGGGCAAATTCGTGGGGCAGGGTTCTCAGACCGGATTCAAAACCACCTTGGAAAATAATATAATTGGAACTGGCTACCGCACCGGCATCAAGAGAATACCCCATCGTAAGTGTCAATTTATCATTGGGACAGGCACCAAAGCGTTTCTGGTAGAAAGGTATTAATTCCTTCAATCTCGTGATAACTTGATCCGTTCCTGACTGCTCTCCGGGCGTATATAAAAGATCAATTGTAATCCCGGCTATTACGGTGCTGCGCTTAACAAATTCAGTTGACAGAACCGCAGAAAAGCTGATTGCTTTGGCACGGGTAAATCTCTGGCGTACCAAATCAGTCGTCAGCG
Source organism: Fidelibacterota bacterium (assembly GCA_030634675.1). The sequence continues at coordinate 3,621 of DAOWAH010000031.1, read as the reverse complement.
TATCGCTGTATACCAAGTCAGCAGAAGTACCAATCTGATAGCCAACAGGATAAGACAGATTGACCTGATATTCGGCCAGATTACTATATGGGTCAGCCAGACCGCCATGATCCCAGGTATGCCAGCCATCGGGATGAAAGAACTCCAATACGGGATAGAAAAACATTAAATTATAAATAGTCGTATCTTCCCGGTTGCCCACTGTGGGGATGAACGGACTGGGTCGTTCTGAAATTCGCGTGGTAAAAGGAATATTCAGTACAACTTCCTCACCTGGGTTCACGGCAGGAAACAGCCCAACACGCATCGATATCTCACTGGTAGAGGTTACCTTACCAAGATGTGAACAGCGTATATTTCCAATAGTCGTACGAGAACTGGCAGGATCATCCGGATCAAAGTACCCATTGGCGGAATTATGGAAATACACTTCTCCCAGTGGATTCTTCGAATTATTCCGTATCCATACCCGATTAGAACCTTCTATTTGAGCTGGGTTATCGGCATCGCCTGGGATAAAGTTCAAATCCAGTTCATAGCGGATATCCAGCTCCTCAGCTATTGTTAGGGAATATATCCAACACAGTAAAATACAAATAACAGGCTTTAATCTATTTTTAGCGGTGCGGCGGTTCAATTAAAACAATACCTCCAGTCCAACACCATTACTCCAAGCTCCGGGTCCATAAAAATAGCCACCAAAATCCAAACTGTATTTTTTTACTGTATAGGACAAGGCAATACCAGAAGCAGCAAATAGATCTCGGGCATCCTGGTTGCCAGAGCTCTGGTCAATTTTAGCACTGGAAGTTCCCCAAATTAGTTCCAGACCAAAAGGCAGTGCAGAAACACCGCTCAAACCCAGCGACAGCATACCATCAGTAAAACGATATCCTAAATCAAAATCCAACACCAGTGGCAGATGAGCCAACTTTCGGGAAAAACCGGCGACGATCCTGGTGGGCAATTCTTCGCTGGCCGCCGTATAACTGTCTAATACCAGACCCCAGTTCTGCACGCTGAACCCAATCTTCATATCAAATTGTTTCAAATCGAATAGTACCCCTGGAGTAATTGTCAACACTTTGGCGGTATATTTTTCCAACTGGCTTACGAATATTCCAGTGGTAATTCCGTATGCTAAAATACGGTTGCTGCTTTTACCAGCGGCCGAAAAGGTCAACCAACTATCACCGGAATAGTAACTGCCGGTAGGCTCGGCAGCTTCATTATAGCCATCAAATGAACCATAATTAAGGTGGCGCAGACTTATTGTATAGTTGAAACGCTGGGCTGGATATTTCAGTGACGCAATGCCGCCTTGGATTCCAGCCGGGTAGCGCAGCCAACTGAAGCAGGCTTTGCGCTGTGAATGACCGGCTACCGCCGGATTGAGCTGATCATTTGCCATTCCCGCCAGTAGGGAGCCACCACCGGCCAGGGCTAGACTTCTGATATGATAACCAACTTCCAGGCCACTGAAGGAAGTTTGGGCTGAAACTACCGCAAACGCTAAAAAGCCGATGATAACGTAGCCCTGTCGGCCTAAAATTCTTAATTTAATAATAGTTCTTCTTTTCCTCATAAGATTGAAACCGGATCGATATCAACGATCATGCGTGCCTTAGCATCTTTTCGCTGAATAACCGCACCAGTAAAATTCTTTTGTAAAAAACGATGTAGTAAACGCCCGTTAGCGTCTTTGGTTTTATTCGCCTTTAACACCATTTGAAAACGGTATTTATTGCGTAGACGTTCCCGGTAACAGGGGGCCGGACCAAGTATTTCCAGGCCTGGGAAAACAGCTTGTAATTGCCGCCGGCAATCCAATGCTCGAACTTCCACTTTTTGTCGTTCCGCGCCATGAAATTCCACCCGCACCATCCAACTAAAAGGAGCGTAGTTTAGTTCCCTGCGCTCACTTAGCGCAATATTATAATATTGCTTCAAATCCAACCTAGCGGCATGTTTGATAACCGGGTTTTCCGGATTATAGGTCTGAATCACAACTTCACCAGGTTTTTTATGGCGACCCGCCCGGCCAGCAGCCTGGTAAATCAATTGGAAGACGCGTTCGCCAGCCCTGAAATCGGGCAGGAAAAGACCGGTATCGGCATTGATAATTCCTACCAGGGTGGCATTTTCAAAATCCAACCCTTTGGCAATCATCTGCGTTCCCAGCAGGATGTCGATTTCTCCGCTAGCAAATTTCCGCAATGTTCGAGTTAGCTGTTTCCCGGTATGTGTAGTGTCCAAGTCTAAGCGTGACAGACTGGCCTGTGGAAAAGTATCCAGCAGAATATCTTCCACCTTCTGGGTTCCGGTGCCGGCCAGACGTAAATTGGCGCTGTGACAGCGGGGGCACAGGTCAGGAACAGGGCGCTGCAAATGACCGCAAAAATGGCATTGCAGAACATCTCCGCGGCTATGGTAGATCAAGCTCAACTGGCAATTGGGGCACATCAGTATTTCACCGCAATCACCACAGCGCAGAATTGGTGCATACCCACGGCGGTTTTGCAGAAGGATAATTTGCTCTCTTTTATTCAACCGGTCCTGGATTTTTTCCAGCAGCAGACCGGAAAATACCTGATCCACCTTACCTGTGTCTTCCTGCTCTTGATTCATGTCAACAACATACACTTGTGGATAACTGGCGCCCCCGAAACGCTCAGTTAAAGGCAAGTATGTCAATTTGCCCTGAATCTGGTTATAATAACTTTCCAGACTGGGTGTAGCGCTGGCCAGCACTACTACCGAATCACACAATTTCCCACGCATAAGAGCCACATCCCGGGCATGGTAACGTGGTTCGGGTGACTCCTGCTTGTAGGAATGTTCCTGCTCTTCATCAACGACAATCAACCCCAAATTCCTTAAGGGTGTAAAAATGGCGCTACGAGCCCCAACCACTACTTTAAATTGACCGCAACAGATCTGTTTCCAGGTCCATGATCGTATCGCTGATGACATTTTTGAATGCCACAGAGCAACCGTTTCACCGAATACGGCGCGGAAACGACCGGCAATCTGGGGCGTCAAGGAAATTTCAGGCAACAACATGATTGCTGTCCGTCCCTGTTCCAATGTCTGGCGAACCAGATCAATATAGATTTCGGTTTTCCCGCTTCCGGTAACACCGTGCAGTAATGCAGGAAAAAATTGCTTTCCCAATAAAGCATTAGAGAATTTATCTATTATCACTTGCTGTGATTCTGAAAAAATTATCTCCTTTTCGATGGGATCAAAGCTAAATCCGGTGGCGTCGGGATAACGAATTTCCGAACTAATTTCCACCAGACCCTGAGCTGCTAATTTGCGGCAAATAGTAGCCGGATTACTAACCAGTTTATTCAAATCAGCCAACACGACTGGTTTCTTTACGGCTGCTAATTTTTCGAGTACCCTGGCCTGGGCTGGTTTACCCTTTTTCAGGGTATCAAAATCATCGCCAAATGATTTAAAAACCACCCGCTGGCATTTAGGTGGGTGATAGCGGGTACTGAGACTGCGAGGCATGGCCACTCGGGCTACCTGTCCCAGGGGCGTCAGGTAGTACCGGCTGGTCCAGTGCAATAACTCCCAGAGTTGTTCATCCAGTACTGGCTGGTCATCCACCAG
>DAOWAH010000256.1 GCA_030634675.1 Fidelibacterota bacterium | reverse complement strand
CAATGCCGCGTTCGTTTCTGAAGTTAATCCTGCTTTACCGAATTATCCGCAAATTGTTGTCGATGATCCGGTGCATTTATTGGGGGTAATTGCCAATCGCTGGCGCGCTTCATTTCAGCGACCGGTCGTCGCTATAACCGGAACCAACGGCAAAACAACTACAAAAGATTTATTAGCCCACGTCCTGTCGTTCAACCGAAAGATCCATGCCACCAGCGGTAATTATAATACTTCAATTGGGCTACCTCTGACGTTACTGACACTTACAACTAAGGATGAAATTTCAATCCTGGAAATGGGTGCCAACCAACCGGGCGATATAGCCTTGTTGGCAAACCTGGCACATCCGACCCACGGCCTGATTACCAATGTAGCCCCGGCCCATCTGGCAGGATTTGGAAGTATCGAAGAAGTTGCCCGCACCAAGGGTGAATTGTTTCAAGCCCTGACCGAAGGAACCGCTTTTGTAAACCGGGATGATAACCTGGTAGCCCGGATTGCCATTCCCGGCGATAAGATTACCTTTGGTTTCCAGCCGGACTGTGATTTTTCCGCCACGTTGCAGCGCGCTGAAGACGGTGCTGTTCTGCTGTCCATTAATAATAATGTACTCGCTACTGGTTCCCGCAATCATACCTTCGCTAAAAACGTACTGGCTGCAACGGCTATTGCTATCAGTCTGGGAGAAACTTGGGAAACGGTTCAAAATCAATTGAACACTTTTAAACCACCACCAGGACGCTGTATTACTTCAAAATTCGGTGAAATAACCATCATCGACGATACGTACAATGCCAACCTGGTATCGGTATCGGCAGCCTTGGATTATTTACATGATTTCAATACGACCGGCCGACACATTTTGGTTTTTGGCGACATGTTCGAGTTGGGTGAAGAATCTCAATCGTTACATGCACAGGTAGGAACAAAAGCCTCCACGACCGGTCTGGACGCTGTCTTTACCGTCGGGCAAGACAGTTATTATACAGCCTCAGCTCTGTCCGGCATCAATTATCATCAACATTTTACCACCAAATCAGATTTAACAATTTCTCTGCAGAAATTTCTTAAGCCCGGTGATATTGTCCTTTTCAAGGGTTCCAGAGGCATGGCTATGGAAACAATAATTGCCGAATTACGGGGATTCTAATGCTTTATCATCTGCTATATCCCCTTAAATCATATCTGTCCGGGCTGAATATCTTTCAGTATATCACCTTCCGGGCGACGTCGGCTGCCATCCTGGCGTTGCTCATGAGCTTCCTTATAGGACCTTGGATCATCCGTTTACTGGAACGTCACCAGATAGGTGAAGAAATCCGCGCTACGGGTCCCCAATCTCATCAGAGAAAGAAGGGCACGCCCACTATGGGGGGAATTATCATTCTCAGTGCGGTAATTCTCCCCACCCTTCTATTCGCTCGTTTGGATAATACTTATATCCTGATTATCCTGATGGCTGTGGTTTGGATGGGTGCGATAGGATTTACAGATGATTATTTAAAAACTATCCGAAAAACTAAAAGCGGTTTGATAGCGCGCTATAAACTGGCCGGTCAAATTATCTTGGGATTAGCCGTAAGCGCCTGGATTTTCCTGGCGCCGGAATTTCACGATTTCCGAAGCGTAACCTCGATTCCTTTCCTGAAAAATTATGAACTGGATTTCATGTATTTCTATCCTGTCTTCATAATTTTAATTATTACCGGCTTCAGTAATGCCGTAAATCTGACCGACGGTTTAGATGGCTTAGCGGCGGGATTGTCCGCTATCGCTTTCTCAGTATTTGCCGCCGTAGCCTATATCTCGGGCCGGGTTGACTTCTCCAACTACTTAAACATCATTTACCTACCAGGAGCTGGAGAATTGACCATCTTTGCCGCGGCTATGTCCGGCGCTGCTCTGGGGTATTTGTGGTTTAATGCAGCCCCAGCTCAAGTCTTTATGGGTGATACCGGTTCCCTGGCGACTGGTGCGGCATTAAGTACGATGGCGGTCTTATTAAAAAAAGAATTATTGCTGCTGATCATCGGTGGTGTCTTCGTAGGAGAAGCCCTTTCGGTGATATTACAGGTAGGCTATTTCCAATGGACCAAAAAAAGATCTGGCGTAGGTAAGCGCATCTTTAAAATGGCTCCGATCCATCACCACTTCGAATTATCCGGCTGGCCCGAAACTAAGGTTGTAATCCGCTTCTGGATCATCGGCATTTTGCTGGCTTTATTCAGTTTAAGCACTTTTAAAATCCGTTAAATGAAGATCGATAATAGAAATAATATTAATATTAAAGATCGTCTAGTAACAGTGATCGGGATCGGCCGGAGCGGGCTGGCGGCTGCCCGGCTGGCGCATTATCTGGGAGCCAAAGTATTTGTCAGCGATAATTCCGCTAACAAGACGGTTACAGCCAATCTGCAAGAATTGCAGTTCCTTGGGATCGACGGTGAACTTGGCGGTCACAGTTCCCGGATTTTCGAGGCTGATCTATGGATTCTATCGCCGGGCATTGCTCAGGATTCTGAGCTTGTCAAGCGGGCTCAGTCAAAAGCTATTCCAATTGTCAGTGAGATTGAATTTGCCAGTTGGTTCACTGATGCTCCTATCCTGGCGGTTACCGGTTCCAATGGTAAAACTACTACCGTCCATGCCCTGGCATTGATGTGTCAGACTGGAAAAATTCACGGTGTACTGGCGGGTAATATGGGGGTGCCGTTTGCTAAAATGGTTCTTTCTGATCTGATGGAACCTGATCCGGCGCGAGTATTTATATTGGAGATATCGAGCTTCCAGATGGAATTCATCCACCATTTCCAGCCCCGTGTGAGTGTCTTCCTCAATATTTCGTCCGATCATTTGGATCGCTACCATTCAATGGCAGAATACATCAATGCCAAGCTCCATCTAGCGCGTAATGCTGGTACCAACGATTATGTCGTATTAAATCTGGATGATCCAATTTTAACGGAACGATTGAAAATCAGCCCGGCCTGGGTGGTTCCGTTCAGTATCCGGCAACAGTCCGATACAACTTATTTTGTTAACAATACAAAGGTCTATACTTCTGAGCACGCCACGCTCATTCCCCTGGATGCGGTCGCTTTGCCCGGTCGCCACAACCTTGCCAATCTATTGGCAGCGGCAACGGCGGCCCATCTGATTGGGGTACCTGATCAGACTATCGCTATGGTTATGCAATCTTTCACAGGTATACCACATCGCCTGGAGGAAGTAGCGTTAGTTGATGGTGTTAAATATATCAATGATTCCAAGGCCACTAATCTGGATGCTGTCAAGGTGGCACTGATGAGTTTCCCTGACCCTATCATCCTGATTCTAGGAGGTAAAGACAAAGGCAGTGATTTTCGCGATTTGATT
>DAOWAH010000247.1 GCA_030634675.1 Fidelibacterota bacterium | reverse complement strand
GCCGAGATATACGAGCAGATTGATCAACTGGAAAGAACTAAAATCCAGATAAAAGAATATACTGAATATCATGAATTATTTGGCTGGTTTTTGATCCCAGCCTTCTTTCTGGGATTTGGCTATGAAGTTCTGAATCGTGCCATATTCAGGAATCGCACATGATTGATTTTCGGTCTCCTATTCTCCTGTACATATACTTGCTGATTGGTCTGGTCTGGTTTATTTGGTGGCTGCGTAGCCGGAAAAACAGTCGTTTATTTCTGGCTGCAACGCCGGCATTAGAGAACAACTTGTTCAGCAGACTAAACCGACGCAGGCTGGCTTGGAAGAAAAGATTTAGTATTTTTGGTTTGATTTTACTCCTTTTTGCCGCATCCGGTCCTCAAATCGGTACCAGGTTAAAACCGGTTGAACGGAAAGGGGTTGACTTGGTATTTGCACTGGATGTGTCCTCAAGCATGGATGCGGAAGATGTAAAACCCAGCCGGCTTGAGAAAGCTAAGTTTGAAATTTCACAAATGATCAAGCAACTGACTGGTGATCGGGTAGGATTGATTGTTTTTGCCGGTTCAAGTAATTTATACTTACCTCTTACCAGCGATTATGAGGCGGCACTGCTTTTTTTGGATGCGATTGATACCCGTATGATTCCAACCCAAGGAACCGATTTGAGTAGCGCATTAAATACGGCCGTAAACACATTTCCGGCTGAAAGCGAGAAATATAAGGTATTGATATTGGTTACCGATGGGGAGGATCACCAAGGTGATGCTATCAAGGTTGCAACCAATGCTGCCAAGACCGGTATAGTAATAAATGCGGTGGGAGTTGGTACAACTACCGGTTCCCTGATTCCCGTGGGTAGCGAAGCAGGCGAGCGTGCCGCATATAAACGGGATAATCAGGGACGATTGATTACTTCCATATTAAATGAGCGCATCTTGCAGGAAATAGCTCAGGCCGGTGATGGAATCTATGTCCGCTTTGATAATCGTTTTGCTAATTATCGGGAAATTTTAACAGACATTAATAGTATGGAAAAGCGCACAATCAATACCCATGAGTATGCGCAGTTTGAGGATCGTTATCAGATGTTCACTTTTTTCGCACTGGTATTTCTGACAATTGCTTTCATTCTGCCCACCCGCCGTAAACAGGAAGAAATCTGGCGAGGTAGAATTGTATAAACATTATTTAATATTCATCATATTATACCTGACCATTTCCAAATTACCAGCGATTGATAAAGGAAACCGCTATTACTGGCAAGAGGATTTTGAAAGTGCACGAGCTTACTATGAGGCAATCCTCCAAAAAGCTCCGGATAACGGAGCAGCGCAATTTGGACTTGGTGCTACGGCTTTTAAACAACTGGATCTAGAGACTGCTCAAAAAGCCTTTGAGCAAACCCTCAGCGCCAAAGATCCCAAACTGAAAGCGAAAGCCTGCTACAACCTGGGTAATACGCTCTATCAGCAGCAACGTCCGGAAGAAAGTCTGGCCTTTTTCCGCAAAGCAATCGAACTTGATCCGAATGATATGGATGCTAAGTATAATTATGAGCTGTTGCGCTATCAAATGGAACAACAAAAACAGCAACAGCAAAAGAATGGTCAGGACCAGAAGGATCGGCAAAACCAGGATCAACAACAGGACCCGCAACAATCCGATAATAAAAAACAAGATGAAAAGGGCCAGCAAGATCAACAATCTGATCAATCTCAGGAAAAAAATAATGAACAGCAGGATCAGCAACAAGCCGAACAGAATAACGAACCGCAGCAGATGGACCAGGAGCAATCTCAAAAATCCCAAATGAATCAAGAAGAAGAATCTGCAAATAAGCAGAGTGCGCGTGCTATGCTGGATGCCATGAAAGATGATGAAAAAATATATATGAAGAAGCAGATAGCTCGGGCTAAATCAAAAAAACTGGAAAAAGACTGGTAAAGTTATTATTATGGTAGTGTGTATAGTAACAATTACTTGGATTCAACAGATCCCGGCCTAGAAATTATTGATTATGAATTCGTACGCAAGGAATAAAGTACAGATTCGAATGGTGATTACGGGATTGCTATTATTACCGGTGACAGCTTTTGCGGCCATAGAAGTAAATGCCTCAGTTGATGCTAATCGTATAACACCCAATGAAACTATTACCTTTAAGATTGAATCATCCGGTGGGGACGATTTCCCGGCAGTAGATATTTCACCATTATTAAGCAATTTCACCGTTGTTAGCGGACCCGGTCAGCAAACCAGTTTTCAATGGATCAATGGAAAAATGTCCAGTACTAGAAGCCTGACCTGGACTTTATTGCCTAAAAAAACCGGACGACTGATCATCCCAGCAATGGAAATTCGAGTTGGCCGCAAGTTGTTTCAGAGTAAACCTATAGTAATTCAAGTAGGCAAAGCAGGAGTGGCGAACCAACCCGCCAGTGGGGGAGCGGATGTATTTATTATTGCCGAACCGGATAAAAAGCAGGTCTATTTGGGTGAACAGGTTACAGTGACATACAAACTTTATACTCGTGCCAGCTTGCGTGGTATCGAATATATTGAGCGTCCTAAGATGGTGGGTTTCTGGGTCGAAGATCTTTTTTCTCCAACTCAACCGCAATTTCGAGCTGTTACCATCAAAGGGGTGAACTATAAAGTTGCCACGCTCTATAAAGCAGCTCTATTTCCAACAAAAGTTGGTACGATAAATATTTCACCTATGAAAGTGCGCTGTCAAGTTGAAGTCCGGAATTCCCGACGATCACGCCGTTCTCTGTTCGATGATTTTTTCAGTGATCCATTTGCCACCCAAACAGTACCAAAGATAATTAGTACAGAACCGGTTGCAATCACAGTTAAATCACTTCCGGCTGGGCAACCGCAGAATTTTACGGGTGCTGTGGGTGAATTCAAATTATCAGCCAGCAGTGACCGGAAAAATGTTAATACCAACGAGGCGATTGCCTATAAAATAACTTTAAGCGGTACCGGTAATCTAAAATTATTTGAATTACAAGATTTGGATTTCCCGGAAGATATGGAAGTGTTTCCACCTACTTCGTCATATGAAAAAGATCCTTTTCGTGATGCAATTTCGGGTACTATGACTCGGGAATATATTTTAATCCCGCGGACCCCGGGAAAGTTTACTCTGCCGCAGGCCAGCTTATCATTTTTTAATCCAAAAGACCGAAAATGGCATCAGCTTCGAAGTAAACCATTGTCGGTTACGGTTAATTCCGGGCCGCCAATAACTGCTGACCGCAGTGATTTAACAAAAGCAGAAATAGCTCTGCTTGGTAAGGATATCCGGTATATAAAAACAAGTTTGCCAGACTGGTATTTAACTGGTCGACGTTCCGTATCATTTGGAATAATTTTTATATATCTGTTAGCCTTGGCATTATTTTCCGGACCGTGGCTATATACAAATTTGTT
>DAOWAH010000289.1 GCA_030634675.1 Fidelibacterota bacterium | reverse complement strand
GCAATCTGGAATATCGAATTCATCAACGAAAGTGGACTGCCTCAACTTATTTGATTTATTGAAAACTTTTTGATCATTATCCCAGAAGGATACTTCTATTCGGTTATCATTTGCAATTATTGAGAATTCAATTTGATATCGTACATGACCGCTATGGTCATTAATGCAAGTATGAATCTGAATACCAGCAATGTGTTGGTGCGGCAAGGCCATGAGCGTCACCGGGCGGGGTATGCCACCATAAGGGAAAAAATCGAAATTGGCAGGTGGGAAACTCTGGTCACGTTGTTTATTAAATTCGGCGTAATCATCATTACTGACACCCTGAGGTACCGTATCGTGGGTAAGAACGTTGTTCACCCACACAACCAGTAAGTTCTTTTCGTCTGTTTGAACCAAGTCGGTCACATCCAGATCGAAAGGTAAGTAACCACCGCTATGTTCACCGGCCAGCTTACCATTCACCCACACCTTTGCGTGGTGATCAACCGAACTGAACCTGAGTATCAGCTTCCGCCCTGTCCACATAATGGGCACGTTAAACTGAGATTGGTACCAGACGGTCCCGATGTAATTCATCAATCCCAACTCGGCCAGCTGCTCGTTCCAGCTACCGGGGACCCCGACAAAGGTGTCCGCATCAAATCCACTGGACCAACCCTTATCCAAGCCGTGATCGGTGGGATCAGCCTTTAAATCCCAGAAACCTGATAAATCAAGTACTGTTCGACAACGGTTATTTTGTGGGAAAAGCATAATCCTAATATCTCTACTTTCTAATCAACACCCGACATGATTGTTTGATCAATTAATGAAAAATTTATGGATATCCTGTCTTCTACGGTGGTATTTCTTAGAATGCCTAAAACCCGCAGCTTATTTATGCCTGTACTAAAACCAACCTGCGAGATGAAGGGATAGTCTTGAATCCCCAAACTCTCTCTATTCAAAAAAAAGCTCCACCGTACTGCAATTTGATAATACCACAATCTCCATATTTTCTCCTTCGTACCAATTACGATCCAACTGACCCGCCCCCCTGGATTGGCCCAGGTTTGATGCGAGAAGTTAAAGTATTCAAATTGCTATTTCCACTAATCACCATCAATATTTCACCGATTTATTCTATTGTTTATTTCAACAATAACATCTTCCCTACTTTTGTTATTCCATTGATTTCAATTGTGTATATATACATCCCTGAACTTGCCCGATCAGCATCCCACACAACTCTACGAGAACCAGAATCCAATAATTCGTCGATCAGTACTTCAATTAGCTGTCCTGATAAATTATAAATTGATAGCCTAACTTGTGATGGTTTGAAGAGTTCAAAAGATATTGTCGTAGATGAGTTGAAAGGATTCGGGTAATTCTGGTGTAGTACGTAGGCTTGAGCAAATTGGTCATTGTTAACTGTACTTGACGTTGATTTCGATAGGATATATTCACCACCTGTTGCAGTAAAATATATACTGTGACCTTCATCCGAAGCTGTAACGGACGTAAGGAAAACTCCATTTTCCTCTACGTTCCAAACGCCCGGTTCAAGACCGGTAACTAAAATTTGAATTGTATCTGATCCATTAATAGTCAGTGAAATTGGCTCATTCAATTCTGTACCGGTCTTGCTAAAGCAAACAACCCGGTCTAAAAGTTTCGCACCAACCAAATAGTAAGTATTAATTGGCTCAACAAGCGGTGGAATAGCAGTGGTATCGTCCATGACAGTCATTGTATGTAAGAATAAATCCTCGTATTGAGCAGCCCCTGGTGAAACCTCCACTCTCCACATACCATTTTCGTAATCATAATTGTTACCCAGCGGATCAGGAGGATAGTTTTGACTTTCGTACTCAACCCAACAATCAAAGCCCAAACCACCAATACTTTGTATTGTTGCATCTATCGGCAACAAGCTTTTCACAACCAGTTTGCCTGAATAGTTACCAATACCGCCTGAAGGTCCAGTTGAATAATGTGCTTCGGTACGTTGAATGATCATTTCATTTCCAGTTATCGTCGGTTCTTCGATACAATGTATTTGCCATGTTTTCTGAAAATTGGTATTGGTGGAAACTACACGATCAAAAATAATTAATGTTGCGGGATAGGTATTATTAAAATGATTTAAAGTAACCATGGAACGCTTGACTTCAGAAACTTTAGGTGTTGGCAGGTTGGAATAAGCTGGCGTGAGATCCCCGCTAATATAACTGTATTCCGGTATGTTCAAATCCGGTCCGAATTGATGTGCAACAATGTATGCTTTACGAAATCTATTGAGAAGGTCCGCATAATCCGCTGGTTTGGTTTCGTAGGTACCACTGGCCGGTTGACAAATTTGTCCTCCATCATTGGCTGTATAAACACCATCCGAACCATAGGTTGTGTCTTCATTCGGATCCAAAATAAGCAATACATTATGGGACTGACTTTTTTCATGATAATTATTATCATGGGCTGTTTTATTTTGGTAGCTACCGGTCGATATGGCTAAAGCGCCCTTATAATAAATCTGGAAACCGCCAAAATGGCCCGGATTTGTATGCCCCTTGAAGTCACCACCACCCATCTCCATCGATACTACCGCATCGTTGCTTTCTTCATTAAGCCAATCCCAGCCGGTCCGTGCGATCATTTCTCCCATTGGATCAGGGAAATATTTGGTTAGTGGCAAATCTGTTAAAGGAGCATTTGTAAGGTTGGATGGTCGAAAAACAAATTCGAATACTTTTTCCATATCATGTGAACCATCGTTGGAACTGGCATAATAGGCATACCATGGATTATCTGCGATGGTGATTAAGTAGGGATTCTCCCAGTACATCGCCATTGTACGGCAGATTGGTCCTTTTTTACCGGCATTACCTTTTTCATCATAGCGGTCGCCACGTTTAAATTGCCTTCCATCCGGCCGAGTGCTGTATATCATT
>DAOWAH010000168.1 GCA_030634675.1 Fidelibacterota bacterium | reverse complement strand
TACTTCCGGATCGGTAAGCATCTTACCCAATTCATCATAACGGGCGATGATCTGTTCCAGTTTATTGATCATGCAATCGCTTCAGCTGTATACTTTTTACCGACCATTTCACCGTAGCGCTCGCCAAAAGCCGATTCCAGGGCAGTGATGGCTACTTCAACCATACCATCTTCAGGCTGTCTGGTGGTAATATTCTGCAGCCAGAGACCGGGAGCACGCAGAGCACGGACAAATCTACTCTGCCCTTTCCTGGCACTGATCTTGATCACTTCATATGATAAACCCATTACCAGTGGAATTAAGGGCAGGTGAACTAATAGGCGGATACCAAGTGATATAGTCCCGAGCAAGCTGATTACAATCGTATCTATCAGAGCAAATATCAAAATGGCGGAAATTAATACGATGAACAGAAAACTGGTGCCGCAACGGGGGTGTTGAGTGGGGAAAGCCTGAGCATTTTCTACTGTAATATTATTACCCGATTCAAAATTATAAACTACCCGGTGTTCCGCACCATGATATTGAAACAGTCTTCGCACATCTTTCAGCAACGAAATAATCCCTAAATAGAGTATGAAAAAGGTTATCCGGAACAGTCCTGAAACCAGGTTAAATGCCAGGGCTTCTTTTTCAATATCCAGTAATTTAGTCGTAATCCACATCGGGCCAATCATGAATAATAACAGCGCTAGGACAATGGCAAATAGAATTGACAGAAAATTGCCGAGTTTACTGGGCTCTTTTCCTTTTTCCTCTTCCGGCAGGGCGATATCGGCGGACCATTGTAAGGTTCCAAAACCAATCCGCATGGCCTCAAATAGGGAAGTCATTCCGCGCAGAACCGGCTTTTTCCAGATTTTTGATTTTTCCGCCAGTGATTGGAATTCATGCCGGTCAATCTGAATCTTACCTTCCGGGTCGCGGACAGCAGTAGCATATGCACCCGGCACACGCATCATGACGCCTTCGATCACGGCTTGTCCACCCACTAAAATGGCTGGTTTACTTAATAAAAACGGTAAGTATCGCATGGATATAGAAATGGCTTCCCACTGGTAGTAAATGAGAAGCCAAGTTTGTTGTTAATCTCGTTACTGGGCTTTTTTCTGGTATTTACGATGGAATTTCTCAATCCGGCCGGCAGTATCAACCAGTTTTTGTTTTCCAGTGAAAAAGGGATGACAGGCTGAACAAATTTCAATTTTCTGATCACCAATCGTGTTGTAAACCTGAAACGAATTTCCACAGGCACAGGTTACAGTACCTAACATATATTTGGGATGAATGTCTTTCTTCATCACAGACTCCTATTCTAATTCTTGTAGTACTTTAGCAATACGGTTGATTCCTTCGCTGATATTTTCCAGATTGGTAGCGAAGGAAAAACGAATATGCCCCGGTGCCCCAAACCCATCACCCGGAACAGTTACTACCTGGGCTTTTTCCAGTAGATAATTACCGAGATCAAATGAATCCTCAAGCACTTTTCCAGCGACTTTTTTTCCAATATAGGCCGACATATTCGGAAAAGCGTAAAAAGCTCCTCCTGGTAAAGCGCAACTGATGCCAGGGATCTCATTCAATAGGCGCACCATCAAATCACGCCGCTGTTGAAAAGTCTGACGCATTTTCTCAACCGCTGATTGATCGCCATCTAAGGCTTCAATGGCTGCTTTCTGTCCAATGGAATTAGGACAGGATGTGGCTTGTCCCTGAAATTTGGCCATCGCCTTGGCAATTTTGGCATCCGAGACGGAATAACCAATACGCCAGCCGGTCATGGCATAGGTTTTCGACAAGCTCAGGCAGGTAATTATCCGGGCATTGGCCTGATTCAGGTTAACGGCACTCACGAACGGATCGCCGTAAACCAGACGTTCATAACATTCATCGGCGATGACCGTCCAATCATTTTTAGCCGCCAGTTCCAATAAGCGCCGCACGGCGGCGTCAGACCAAACTCCACCACTGGGATTGGAGGGTGTGTTGATTATTACACCCCTGGTTCGATCAGTGATTTTAGACGCCAGATCATCAAAATCCGGTTCGAAACCCTGGCCCGGCAAAGTATTAACGAAAACGGCTTCGGCATCCGCCAAGCTAACGAATTCCGGAAAAGAGACCCAGTAGGGCTTAAAAATAATGACCTGATCCCCATCTTCGAAAATGGTCTGACAGGCATTATAAAGGCTGTGCTTCTCACCATTTGATACAACGATCTGATCCAGGGTAGCGTCAATTCCGTTTTCCCGAGCCAGTTTCCGGCAAATGGCCTGGCGTAATTCCGGCATTCCGGCGCCGGCGGTATATTTGGTAAAACCATCATCCATAGCTTGTTTGGCAGCGGATATGATATTAGCCGGAGTGTTAAAATCCGGCTCCCCGACACTGAAATTGATCACATCAACACCTTGAGCCCGTAATTCCATTGCTTTGGCAGCCATCTCTAAAGTGAACGAGGGCTTAATCTTACGGATTCGTTGGCTGATTCTGATCGCGGAGCTGTTTTCTACCATTCGTGGCGTTTTTTATGATACTCTTCCGTATTGAAACGGGATTCATCATTTGATTGTGGTTGTGATGGTTTGGTTCTGGTTCGACGTCTTGGCGGTGGTAGTTTAGACTCGTCCTCAATATCAAAATCTTCCGTAAGAACTTTCCGGGTCTCAGCACCTTTGCGCGGCTTTCGGGTTGCGGGTTTTCTCCTCCCACGTGGCTTGGGAACATCATTCATGCTTACACCCTTATCATTGCCCATTTCCATTGGCAGTTCCTCCGGTTTATCCGGACTGTCATCGGTAATTTCCTCTTTGATAGAATCTTCATCAAATGAAAACATGGTAGGATTATACAGGCCGTAGATGGCACCATAACCCCGTGTAATACCATTACCTACACCGAGGTAATTGGGTAACAGGAAATTGGTCCTGAACTCACCATTAAAGGCACCCCAGTAGGTTTCATCCACAGTTTTTGGGAATAATGAAGTAAGACTTAGTTTTGTAAATATTTTCTCTTCCAATTCCATCCCCATTTCCCGAGCCAGGAATACAATATTCTGACTTAACAGCCTGCTAAGATAGTTCATCTTTTCCATGCTGTTAAGATAGCGGTAGCGGATTCCCGTGGTTTGATTTAAAGCCACCCAGGGAGTAATAAAACGATACCGAATCATCCGGGGAATTGGCTGGAATAGATCTTCGTGTTCATCAAGATCTACATCCAGAACCTGAAAAGTAATATTACCGAAATCGAGGAAGTCAAATTTATCAACAATTGACAAAATTGGTTCAACACCCTCATTGATTCCAACAATATAGATTTGTTCATTCAGGATTTTTACCTGAACTCGCGGATACAGAAACCGGTCACGGTACCTGCCATCCAGTAAAGGAATGAGCTCCTCATCCGGAAATTGGCGCATAAAAACACCCTTTACCTGGTATGGAGTTTTC
Source organism: Fidelibacterota bacterium (assembly GCA_030634675.1). The sequence continues at coordinate 1,219 of DAOWAH010000168.1, read as the reverse complement.
TTTACCGGTTTATCGGTTATGACTTTCAGTGTTACAGTTTTTACCGTAGGATACGAAGATTCCATTGCTACACCTCGCTATAATTAATTACAAACAGATTTACTGGCTTTTACTGACTCATTGTATTGAGAAATTCCTCATTTGTTTTAGTACGCCTCATGCGTTCCAGAAGAAACTCCATGGCTTCTATGACTGTCATCTCATTTAGTAATTTGCGCAAAATCCACAAACGAGCCAACTCTTTTTTTGATAGGAGTAATTCTTCTTTTCTGGTACCGGAACGAATCAGGTCAAATGACGGGAAAATCCGTCGATCACTAAGTCGCCGGTCAAGAACCAGTTCCATATTACCAGTTCCTTTGAATTCTTCAAATATTACATCATCCATACGACTACCGGTATCAATCAAAGCGGTGGCTATAATAGTTAAACTGCCACCTTCTTCCGTATTACGGGCTGCACCTAAAAATTGTTTCGGTTTTTTCAGGGCATTGGAGTCAATTCCGCCCGACATGATTTTACCGCTATGGGGAATAACAGCATTATGCGCGCGCGCTAATCTTGTGATACTGTCCAGAAGGATTACCGCATCTTTGCCAAATTCAACAATCCGCCGGGCTTTTTTTAGAGCCATATCAGCTACATTAACATGACGTTCGGGTGGCTCATCAAAGGTGGAACTGAGAACTTCCGCATCGACATGACGTTTCATATCCGTCACTTCTTCAGGTCGTTCATCAATCAACAATACGATCATCTCTGTAGCGGGATGATTTTTGCGAATTGCATTGGCAATTTTCTGTAATAGAATGGTTTTACCGGTTTTTGGTTGAGCAACTATAAGCCCACGCTGTCCCTTGCCGATCGGAGCAAATAAATCCATCGTACGGGTAGAAAGATCCTTACTGTCAAATTCCAAATTGAATCGCGCTTCCGGATGGCAGGGAGTAAAATTATCAAATAAAATAGCCTGTTTTATCTGCTCCGGCAGAAAGCCATTGACCGAATCCACCTTTAATAAAGCATAAAAACGTTCTTTCTCTTTGGGAGGGCGAATCTCTCCGCTGACAAGATGGCCAGTCCGCAGACCAAAGCGTTTAATTTGTGACGGACTGACATAAATATCATCCGGCCCTGGCAAATAATTAAAATCCGGACTGCGCAAAAAACCATATCCATCAGGTAATACTTCAAGTGTACCACGAGCCTTAACAGCCTC
>DAOWAH010000434.1 GCA_030634675.1 Fidelibacterota bacterium | reverse complement strand
TGGAAAAGGCGCTGCTTTTCGTTCGAATTTCAACCAGCAGATCATATTCGCTACGTGCAAATTCTATCCAATCCCGACTGATCGGAATCCGGTTCTCGGCAGCCATAAGATCTGTATCATACGACAAAGCTAAAAAGAGCGGTTTCTCCAGGTCCGGACGCTTGGGCAATTCCTGGCGTACAGCAGTAAAAATATCATCCTGATTAACAAATACTACCAGATTAGCGGAGCTGTATTTCCCCTGCAAGAAGCAATAGCTACAATCGTAAATGCAATTTAGTACGGGTGTTGTATAGTAAAAATTCGGATTGGCATAATCCTGGCATTCGGGGGAACCGGCATAAAGTAATCCATCTTTTTTAACGGCCAGAATCAAGTTCAGATGGTTTTTCTGGATCACAAACTGCTGGTTGGCACGGTGAAAAACCTCCTGATAATTGTCTATGCCGACCTGAATTGAATTGGGAAAATTCTTTAGTATTCTAGCGGTAAGCGCATAATCCCGGGCTTGTTCTTCGATATAAATATGGGCAAACCTATTTAGCATTAAAAAATTCCCGTAATGCAGCAAAGCGCTGATTGCGTTCAGCTTTTGTTTGTACTGCAGGCTCGATGAATACTTCCCAGCCAGCGGGAATCTCACCTAATCGCGAGTGGCAGGTCAACAGGTCATTAGCCAGAATCCGCTGCTGGGATACAGTCAATCGCAGATATTCGGTGATCGTATCTATTATCGCCTGCTCCGGTTCGGGTACTGAGTTGATCGGGATAAATTCTAAATTCTGCAGGCTGCCGATCAGTTTTTCTATGACCGGCATTTCATCGGCGATCAATTTGGAAACACTGGTAGCAGACAAGTGATCCACTTCCAGGTGATCGGATACAATTTTTAGCAACACTACCTGGTGCGGCGATAGAAAAGTCAATGCAGCAGTGGCAAACCCGACGGCTTCCATGTCCACTAGCCCGGAATAATCACCGGTGGTTTCAGCGTTGGTCACGATCTGGTTAAAAGTAGCTATCTGAATTTCCGGTAACTCATGCTTGAACAACAGATCGGGATAATATTTACGTCCGGTATTGGTGTCAATAATTTTATTGATTAAAAATGAATTTCCGACGCCATGTTCAAAATTGGTACTGCCGGCAATCCCTATATTTATAATGATCAATGGCTGGTTATCAGACAGACGGTCCAGAATATGGGTAGTAGCCACCGTAGCTTTAAGGCGACCAATACCGCTTACGATCAAAGTGATCTGCTCATTTCTGAACACATCGAATTTGGTGAATGCAAAATCCTTCTTCAGTCGATAACGATCGATCAGCGGACGCGCCTCACAAAGCAGGGCGGTTTGAATTATGAGATGATTTTGCAAAATGACTAATTTTAACCGTTCAACTTAATTCCAGCGGATTTATTCATTCCACTTCCAATATTTCGTTTTTAGCGATTTCAATTTCGAATACCAAACCGGATTAATTGGAATATTATTGCATTCAACCATACCTGATATTTTGAGTCAAATGGAGCCTCACAGCTTTAACCTACTCCACCGCCAGCTAACCGAAGGCCCCGATTTTCCATTTGCATTTCTTTTGTATTTATTTCACTTGTTGGGCTGATAGCAATTGCCATTAATTAGCCTGCTGATTTCACCAATTTTAACTGTACTTTCCGGCCCGTAAATCGGAAGTATTATTTA
>DAOWAH010000257.1 GCA_030634675.1 Fidelibacterota bacterium | reverse complement strand
AGCGGCGTGGATTTTTTACCATATTCCCGACAGTGGATGCCGTGGTATCTGCAAAAGTCATTAAAAGCGTCCCAATTATTAATGAAACCGGACGCGACCACCAGAAAAGTGATAGGATCAGGAATGCGATCGGAAAATAAATTGTACCATAGGTTTTACGCTCGGTTGCGTGCATTGCTTTAAAATGTTTCGATTTCAAGGCAGTTGTATTAATGATAATAAAAATAACCGCTAATATAACCGGTTGCTGAGGTGAAGTAAAAATAAACGGGCAAATGCTGATCAGGATACCGACTACAACATGAACAAACTTCCGGCTGCGCTCTACTGGCCACTTATACTTGGATTTGATTAATTCGCTAATTCCGATTAAAGTCAGAATTAGCAGGAAAAATAATCCAAAGGATATCCATTCATTGGAAAATGGTATGTAACGAGGAAAATACATAATGGCTATTTTACATTTGGTAATGGGAAAAAAATATGGTTTTTAAAACGTTGACAAATAAATTTTTTTAATAATTAGATAATCATATTTTCAATAGGTAATTATCGTTGGAAATAATTGGTTTTAAGCAATTTCATAGCTTAATTATTAATCTTACAGGAAGAAATGGTAATTAATAACAGCACTGCTAATTAATTCTAGCTAAAAGTATTAAAATTATGAAAATTGAAATCAGATCTTTGTCACAAGATGAAATTGAGGAACAGGGAATATTAGCATGGCCGGTATGGACTTGTCAGATTTCGACTTTTTCCTGGAAATATGATTCTAAGGAAACCTGCTATATTTTGGAAGGAGAGGTTGAAATCGAAACATCTGAAGAAACCATCAGATTCGGTCCTGGTGATAGGGTTATTTTTCCTCAGGGATTGGAGTGCACATGGAAGGTTTTAAAACCAGTCCGAAAGCATTACCGGATGGAATAATAGAATCGACCTATAGTGAATACAAAATTTTTCCATTTCTTAATAATTCAGCCTAATTTCTACAGGTGAAATAGCTTTGTTAATACTAAACCATAATTAATAAAAAGGTTTATATCCTGATGCATAAAAGTATAATAATCACTTATCTGATCCTCTGTTTTACAATTAGTATCGCTCAAGATACATTATCGTCTCCGGATATCTATTTGGCGGATTCAATTTCTGACACGAATGAATCGGTATCTGATGTTCTCCAGGATACGATAGACAATCTATCGGCCGATTCGTTTTTAGAAAAAAGCGCTGCCGATGAAACAGAGCCAGAACCAATCACCGACACACCTGAGAAAGCAATAACCAAACCGGAACCAATCATTGATACGCCTGAAAAGGCAGCAACCGAACCGGAATCGGAAGCTGTGTCCTTGCTTGATTTAATACCAGCTGAGGTGATGGAGGAAGTATTTACTCAAGAAGCTCTGGAAGAAACTTTTTTTAATTATTTACAAGAATTAGATCAAGAGGAAAGCAAATCCGGTGGCGGTATCTTTGGTAGGTTAGGGTCAAAGGAAGACATAAACCAATTTAAATTTGATGAGTATGATCGCTATTTAGCAGCGTATTTCCCTGATGACCATTCTGACATCATTCAGAATTTTATTATTAATGCCTACCTAATAAAATCCAACTGGGACGAAGTAACAGTTGCGCTTTTTAAATTCCTGTATTTATATCCGGGATCGTCTGTCTGGGACACGATTCACCAGACCGGAATCGATCTTTTCAGCAGTGAAAAAGATTACCGGGATGAATCTGAATTGTTGTTGGGGCTACTTAATAATATCAATAATGCTGGTGAGGATATTGCTGATCGATATATTGCCTTTTTAACAACTATTCGCACTATTGATAAGGAAGCTATAAATCTAATCTATGTTCGTGAAGCCAGGGAATTTTTGCGTTTATTCCCCAGTAGTAACCTTCTTAGTTCAGTACTACTGGAGTTAGGTGAAGAAGAATTACAAAATGAGAAATACCATACCGGTTTTCTCCATTATCGTAAGATTTTAACGATGTATCCGCGCAGCAGGGATCTGGCATATGTGCTGTATAACAGTGGTGTGATTCAGGCCGAACACTTTAATGAATATGATGCAGCCATTACTACATTTCGGGAATTCCTTTTACGGTTTCCGACCGATACATTGGCGGCAGAATCTCAATTAAGGATAGCCCAAATCGCTGACACTCAGCTAAAGGATTGGGTACAAGCAGTTGATGAGTATCAGACCTATGCCGATACTTATCCAATGAATAGCGCTGCGGTCCTAAGCCTGATGCGTTTGTCAGAGATCCAGGCTAAAGAATTGAATCAGAAGAAACAGGCAATTAATAACTATCACTATGTGGTACAATTATATGCTCAGTCTTCGGAAGCAATTGAAGCGCTGGAGCGTTGTGGTAAAATCTATGAATCAGATAAAAAGTATAGTGCTGCGGTAAAAGAATATTTTAGCATTTATGAATCTTATCCGGACTCCAAGAATGCATTAGCCGCTCTGGATAAATGTGTCGTTCTGTATGATAAACGCTTAAAAGATAAAGCAAAGGTGAAGGAACTGCTTACTATAATTGTTGAAAATTATCCCGAGTCAAAGAGTGGCAAATCCGCACAGAAAAAGTTAAGTAAGTTAAAATAATCCACAAAATTTCAGTTACAGACTAACATTTATTAAAAATCCTGGTAATTTAATATTACCGGGATTTTTTATCTCTATTTGGCAATTCAGAGTTTGAGTGTATAACCTCATCCTTGGAGTATAGATGCAATCTGATCGTCGATTACTAATTGAAATGCCACCTTGCTAACATTGTGCTTAAGCACAAATAATTATGAAATTGCAATCATGAAAAAATTTACCCGGTCACAGTTGTACCGAAATTCACACGCTGAGTTGATTGATATTGTATTAACGTTTCAAAAAAACTTGGTTGTTCCTGACTTGGGCGAAAAACGGACACAACCATTAAGTCTTTTAATGAAGGATATCCTTTCGGCCAGCGTCACCAATTCGCCACTGGGGTTGATTATATGGGAAATCAAAGGTAAAGCCACCCGTATTTTGGAATGGAACAGGGCTGCTGAACGTATTTTCGGATGGTCAAGAAATGAAATTATCGGGCGCGATTTTTTAAAAATTCTATTGACTGAAAATGATATTTATGTCTTTCAACAGATCATGGAATTATTTCAGATAAACAATTCACCCCATAATTATCAAAATGAATGTTTGGTCAAGGATGGGGGTCAGGTGATAATTAATTGGTTCAATATTCCAATTAGTGATCGCAGGCGAAAGCGTTTGTTTGTCTTATCATTATTAGAAGATATCACGGAACGGAACCAGGCT
>DAOWAH010000124.1 GCA_030634675.1 Fidelibacterota bacterium | reverse complement strand
TCCCCGGTATGATCCATTTCTATGCCGGTGAGAAAAAAACCGGTATAAAAATCCTTGGTGTGGCGACCCTTGGTTTAAGCAGTATACTTTTGGGTATCTCCGGTCTGGAAGAAGGAGATTTTCCGAAATCTGACTATGAACTCATGATTCTCAATCCCGGTGATAAGGACAGCGAGCGGCAGTTTGAAAAAGTACCTGTTTTTCTAACAAATACTGATACCACTTTTAAATTGCATGAAATATTCCGGGAGCAAAAAGGAGGGAGCGGAGCGCTAATATTACTGGGTGCTGCTCTACTAATTGGTGATTATGCCTATGATTTTATCCATGGCGTTCGTGTGATCGAACGAAAACGCGATAGAGTACGCTATAAATACGGTCAAACATTAAGCCTGGAGCTGGAACCCACATTCAATTTGAATAAGCGATCCGTGGGATTGAAACTTTCTTACAACTTCTAACTTGCCTCAGATTACCGCGGTCACAATTCCCCTTAAATCTACATATTACTATACTTTGCCCGGTTTCCCCTGATAAATCGGGGCAGGTGTTCCCGCTAATCTGTACATCAGATTTATAGCTTGTCCATCGAAGCCATTCCTACGCACTAACCGTGCTTCGGAAGACAGGCCTTGGCGTAGATGGACTTATCCAACGAAGCTCCGATTAATCGTAGCGAAAGCGGATAAATGAATTCAGGCTTGGGAAAACCAAAAATAACAGCATTTGTTGCGTCAATGTCGGAATTCGGGTTAACAAGCCCTTGGCGTGTTAATAGCTAATTTTTTATTGTTAGAATAAGTCGGTAATGGTAATTTGATCCACCTACCCATAAACTGAACTTAGTGTTTTAAATACTCCCAGTTGTGACGATATATGGAAATGGAAAAAAGATTGAAACTGATTGCTGCAAATTACCTCACTTCAATTCTAATTGTGGGAGCAGCATTTGGTCAATTTGCTGAAGACGAATTTGACAAGTATACGGTCGTAAGCCAATTAGGTATGACAATAACTAATTATGGTGTTCTGGGGAATGGTTGGAATAAAATCAACGGCGAGATTCTTCCATCATGCCAGTATCGCCAGCATACGGAAATCCTACGGGAACAGATCGAGCATTTTTCCTTTGCCGGTCTCTGGGTCGGTGGTAAAGTGAGCGGGGACCGGAGAGTAAGTACGGCAATCGTAGATGGCGTTTTTGAATCCGGGTCGGAAGGATTTGAATTCTTTGCATCCTCCGGAATCAAAACCAGGTCTTCCATTTCATCTACTTCAGATGACCCAATGGCAAAATATTTTTCACTCGATGCCGTGTCCCATCAGGATATGCTGATGGATTTTCAGGATTATGGACAAGTGGTTGATAATCACGAACCATTGGGTATTAATGTTCACCTGGAGACATATTCCTGGAATTTTACATTTGCAGATGCTTTCACTATTCTTAACTATACCATCACTAATGCCTCGACTGATATAATAGAAGATATTTACGCCGGACTCTGGGTGGATGCCTCTATCGGTAACATGAATTATACCAGTATTTACGAACCTGGTGGCGGATTCTCCTGGTATGATAACCTGGACGGATTTGATGAAACGGTGGATGCCGCCGGTTTCGCCCGTGATATCGGATACCAGTACGATGCCGATGGTGATGATGGCTGGGCTCAATCTTATATCGGTATTACTATGCTGGGCAGTACCGTGCCGAAGTCTTACATTGATTCTTATTATCACCAGTGGACCTGGTCCAGTTCGGTGAACACCGATTATCCCGCCTATGCCATGCCGATGATCGATATTGAGCGCTATGAAATAATGACAAAGAGTGTTCCCACCGGTCCGATTACGGGAACCACCGGAACCTACACTAACGGCTATCCTGACATCTCCAACAGCTGGCTCTTTCAACTCTCTTCCGGTCCCCTAGGATCACAGCCGGCTAATATAGATTCCACCAGTTGGGAGTTGCCCCCGGGAGAATCCTGTCAGATTGTGTTTGCAGTTGTTACAGCACCTTGGAGTGACGGTGGTTCAGACAGCGAATTCCGCCGGGCCGCCCTGCATGTGAATATGGACTGGGCTCAAAAAGCCTATGATGGTGAGGATAAAAACCGGGATAATATTCTCGATGAAGGCGAGGATACTGATGGTGATGGCATATTAGATCGGTATATTTTACCGGAGCCACCGCCAAAACCGAATATGACGGTCGAGGTGGGGGATCAGATGGTAACCATCTACTGGGCCAATAATGCTGAGTTATTTATTGACCCGGTGAGTCAGGAAAAAGATTTTGAGGGTTACCGCATTTACAGCGCTCATAAGACAGTGGGCGGTGAAATGGCGGAATTTACACTGCTGGGAGAATTTGATATTTATAATGAAAACGATCAGAATATTGGCTTCAACACCGGGCTTGATCAAATCAGGATCAAGAATGAAATCGGCGAGCCGGATTCGGTTAAGATTGATGACCGAGAATACCATTACAAATTTGAAAATAAGGGCGTAAAAAATGGTTGGTTGAATTATTACTCAGTGACCGCCTACGACAGGGGTGATCCTGAAGCAAATTTGACCAGCCTGGAAAGTTCGGTTACCGATAACCGCCGGGGACATTATGTTTATCCCGGGATTGTTCCGGAAGCTGATAGTTCCTGGGTAGGAAATCCCAGTGTCTATCCAAACCCGTATCGGGGACAGGCCCAGTGGGATGGATATGGCAGCCGGGACCGGATGATCTGGTTCCAGAATCTTCCGGCTCATGCAGAAATCCGTATTTTTACTCTAGCCGGTGACCTTGTGGATATAATCCAGCACGACTCAGGGTATCGCGGTGAGGATATAAAGAATATTGACAGCAATAAAGATCCGATTATGAGTGGTGGAGAGCACGCCTGGGACCTGATCAGTCAATATAACCAGGCAATTGCTTCAGGGCTGTATTTATTCACGGTTGAAAACTTCTCAGATAATCAGATCAAAGAAGGTAAATTTTTAATAATCAAGTAAACAAAAAGGAGTAAGGCATGAAACTAAAACTGTTTTCAGTTTTTATGTTGGTAATGACTGTTTCGTTCGCCCAAACAATTACCATTGCCGAAGCACGGGCAACGGCAGAAGGACAAACGGTCACTACAGCAGGTATCGTAACCACTATTAACTTCGCCAGTTCCAATTCCAGTGAATATGTGATCCAGGATTCCACTGGTGGCATCGTTATTTACAAATACGGAATTGACTATAACCTGCTTAGCGGGGATTTAGTTGAAGTTACCGGCGAAATTGATGATTACAGTGGCAAGCTGGAAGTTATTCCGGTGGATTCTGCAGATGTTACCGTTGTTAGTTCCGGCAATGATTTGCCGGCCTACCAGCCGGTTACCGTTACCGGTCTGTTGGCTAACGGTGAATCCCTGGAAAGTGAACTGGTAGAAATCTACAATGTGAAAATTGTTGGTGGTGATGTCTGGCCAGCTGATAATATTAATGCTGATATTACTATTTCCGATGATGATTCGGCTAATACGGTAACTTTCCGCATCGACCGCCAAACCGACCTGGATGGCGGTACTGCACCAACTGGTACTTTTGATATCAGAGGTGTAGTAGGAGAGTATAACGCCTATCAGATTCAGCCTCGAGGATTCTCGGATATCGCAACTCCAACTCCGGGCATTATCACGGTTGCAGCTGCAAGGGCTACCGCAGTTGGAACCTCAGTAACAACCCGCGGATTTGTAACATCAGAAAGTTTCTCTGGTTCTACGGCAGAGTTTACTTTACAGGATGCTACCGGCGGTATCTATATTAAAGGTTCGACACTATCGCCAACTGATCTGGCCGAAGGTGATTTCATTACTATTACCGGTGAGCTTGAATTAAATTCTGGCGTGACTCGGATTTTACCGGCTGCCCTGTCTGATATAACTTTCATCAGCAGTGCTTGTGTATTACCGGCGATCCAGGAATTGTCAATTGAAGATATATTAAATTTAACGGAGTCAATCGAATCTGAATTGGTAAAAGTCAGTATTGCTCAGATTACCGGTGGTACCTGGCCTACGTCCGGTTCAGCAAATTTAACCATCACTGACGTCAGTGATTCTTCAATGACACTGCGGATCGATAGTGCAACCGACATTCCTGGTCAGACCGAACCCGTCGGGACAATGAATATTACTGGTATTATCGGCCAGTACGACAATTCAGAACCCTATGATAGCGGCTATCAGCTGTTCCCGCGCTACTACGCTGATTTTGAAGTTCTCGGTGATGTATCACCGAATATTTCAAATGTCATTAATACCCCTGCCAATCCAACCCCGGACGATGTCGTTACTGTTTCTGCAGACGTCGTAGATGACGGTACCGTCACGGTAGAATTGAATTACAAAGTCGGTGATGGCGACTACTCAGCCGCCGCCATGGTCGCTGGTACTGGATTTAGTTATTCTGCTGATATCCCGGCCCAGGTAGACGGCTCATTTGTGAGCTATTTTATCAGCGCTGATGACGGTGTAAACGCAGTCGTACATTCCGATACTGTTCTTTATGCTGTCTGGGCACCAAGCGATCTAACACCGATTTACAATATCCAGTACACCACTGACCCCAGTGGCGATTCTCCATTTGATGGAGATACCGTCACCATTGGTGGTGTAGTTACCGCCGAATTCTGGGGCAGTTACTCTAACCGTTATCTCCATGTACAGGACGATGATACTGCCTGGAGCGGTATAGTTGCATTCAATTATGGTGGTTGGGATAATTTCCCCATCACAACACCCCTGGGTGACACTGTTCTTTCAATAGCCGAAGGCGATAGTGTTGTTCTGACTGGAGAGGTAACTGAATATTGGGGTTTAACCGAAATTGAAAATATAATTGAATGCGTGGTTTACGGTCCAGCCCAGCATCCATTTGATCCGATCACTGTCACTGCTGCTGAAATCATGACTGGCGGTACTATGGATGAGGCCTATGAAGGCGTTCTGGTCAGATTAGCTGATATAACGGCTACGGATACAGATGATTCCTATTCTGCCTGGGAGGTCACCGATGGGACCAATTCGGTGCAAGTCGATGATATCTGGGAATTTTATTTTGATCAGAATGGTCAGGAACTTGATGAAATTGTTGGTGTCATGACTTATGAACGCGATAATTTCAAATTGCTACCGAGACTTGCTCGCGATATCGTTCAAACCGGTATTGCCCGCTTCCAGCGTATTCAGCAAGTGCTTTACAGCGACCTCCTGAAAACAGCTGGCGATGCGACTTCCGACATGTCACCCGTATTTGGTGACACGGTTACCCTTACCGGTATCGTGACTATGCCTACCGGATTGAGTTATGCCGGTGACGGAATTAAATTCATCTTCGCCGACCCTAAGGGCGGTCCCTGGAGCGCAATTCTCAGCTATGCCCCCGACAGTTCTGCGTACCCGGTTCTCTATGTAGGTGACAGTATAGTTGTCACCGGCTATATAGCCGAATACAATACTCCCCCGTCTAATATGACCGAATTGTTCATTACCCAGCCTATAAACCTGGTTGGTATTGGTTCTGCACCACCCATGACTTATGTTGATGCAGCTGATCTGATGTATCCCACCACCGCTGAACAGTGGGGCAATGTTATGGTC
>DAOWAH010000052.1 GCA_030634675.1 Fidelibacterota bacterium | reverse complement strand
CTTCTTCCACTATCGCCCGCCCAACATGGAATACATCCACGGCGAGCGCCGCGACATGCCGGGCGCGGAAGGAATGCCCGAGGAATTGAAACAGCTTTACAACATCGTCGGCCAATTGGACGAGATGATCTGGAGCATGGACAAACCAGGACGAGCACTAACCAGCGGCCTTATTGTTGGAAAAGAAGAAGCGATGGTGCCGGTTCGCAAGGGCCTGGGATATGGCGGTCAGAGATATGGCGAAGTTTCTTCTCACGGCAAAGCGCTGTTCTCCCTTGCTGATCCGGGAAGGGATACAATTGTGGGTTTGACGGCGTTCTTGAAAATACTTAGAGATGATCCTGACAAGGTTAAACGGCCGATCGACAAGCTGCACGAGATTATCGTTGAAGAATTTCCACTGTTTAAGGATGTAAAACTTTTTCCTGGTGGTGCCCGTGTCTGGGACTGGAATGAGACTGGTACCAGCCATAGTGCTGGTATTCAATCAAGTGATGTTGAGGAACTGATCGAACATGGCGCCCGGGTAATCATTTTATCGCGTGGTGTGTTAGGACGACTCCGAGTGAATGATCGAGTGATTCAAAATCTTCGGGATCGTGGAATGGTTGTCTACTGTCATCGGACAGCCAAAGCAATCGCATTGTACAATCAATTGCGGAAAACAGAATCAGTCGGGGCTTTGATCCATTCCACTTGTTAGTCGAAATATTAGTAGCAAATAATCAAGGAAATATTATGCGTAAATCAGTCATAGCAGTCATCGTAGTATTAACTATTATTGGGCTATATGCCAGGGTAGTCTGTCCTTGGTTGGTTGATAAGGGTTTTCAAAGTGATAAGCCATTTGGCAATTTTTCAGATCTTATGTATTTTACTGAAGACGATAAATACGAGAGCAAATCCTGTTGTTCAGTACCTTCTGTGTATGAAAATGTAATCGGTGCCGGGTTAATAATATTTAATATCGCAGCTCCCTGGCTGCGCGATTGGCGTACTAGCTGGGGTGCCAGTCCGGAGGAAATCAAGCGCTATCTGCCCGGTGATGAACTGGTACCGGAGCCAAACTGGAGTTATACCCACGCTATCATTATCAAAGCGCCCCAAACCGCCGTCTGGTCCTGGATCGTACAAATCGGACAGAAACGCGGTGGTTTTTACAGTTATCAGGGGTTGGAGAATCTATTGGGGTGCCAGATAACTAATGTTAATCGCCCGATTAACAAGTTTCAATTCATGCGACCAACCGATAAAGTTTATCTCCACCCTCAAGCACCACCATTAACCGTACGGTCCATGCGCCGGTATTATTGGTTTGTATTACATGGCGGTAATCTGGTTGGTGCAACCCAAGCGACCGGTAATGAAATTACAGCAAACCTGACTTGGACCTTTTATCTACAGAAAATTGATAATACAACCACCAAATTAATTACCCGTGGGCGGTATGCTTATGGCCAGGGTCTGGTAAACTCGCTGAATTATGGACCGTATTTAATTGAACCGATTGCCTTTGTAATGGAACGGAAAATGTTACAGGGCATCAAGCGAAGAGCGGAAAAGTATATGCGCTATTAATGTTTAATCCGCCTTCGCGTACGACTACGGCGGACCTGCCTGCGCGAAGCCGAAGTTTCGCTACGGCATAGGCAGGCGAGAAGGGCAGTTTAAATTCTCCGCTGCTTGCGGCGGAATAGTGGGTCCAGGGTTTGCCCTGGGATTCAAACCATTGATTACAGCTAAAAGCTATTTTTTCCAGATGGTGTAAGGCTCCTTTTGTAGCATGGAATTATAATATTTGATATCACCGGTGATCTCAGCCCCAATGAAATCAGGTTTGTCAAACACCTGATCTTCAGCCTCCAGTTCGATCTCTGCCACCGCCAGACCTTGGTTTGCTCCAAGAAATATATCGACTTCCCAAGTATTATTAGCATGAGTGATTCGATAGCGCGTTTTCTCGATTAATGGCTGATCGCAGAGGGTTAATAGATGGGTGGCATCCTCGGGTGGAATTTCCATTTCAAATTCATACCGGCTCATTCCGGAGGCGCTTCCTAATCCTTTAATGGTCAAATATCCTCGGGTAGTGTTATCCATGGTAATTGTACGGATACGCACCGTGCGCTCTTTATCGGTCTGTAAATAACCTTGCCGAATCGTGGTGTACTTGGAATTGGGGGGCAATTCACCCTGAATTAGGAATTTCCGTTCGATTTCTTTACCCATTGGATTCTCAGTTAGTTGTTTTTAGGTTGGAAGCGGTTTACTGACCATTCCGGTAATACGCTTGATGGCCTCCGGATAATTGATGTTTTCATAATCGTTCAGTCCCACTTGATTGATTGTCTTATATATGTCTTCTAGCTCAGTGGATTCGACGCACATGGTAATGAACGTTGCTTGATTGATCCTAATTTCGGCAACTTCACAAATCGTGTTGTTCAGCGAGTAGGCTTTTCGTTCTTTTTCCACTGCTATGGTTTCCAGACCGGATGAATTCTCAATCAATTCTAAAAATTGGTCAAAGGTCAATTTCGACGGCTGATCGTTCCGGTTTGCCAGGCCCAATACTGGAGCTAATCCCCGCTCAAAATCACTGACTGACAATGGGAAGTTAGCTTTAAAAACGGGATTCCATTGCTCCAGTTTTCCTACCTGCTGTAGCCGTTCTTTTATATCAAGGATATTATTCCGGATTTTGATATTGTTGGATTCGATTGACAGGGACACAATATAAATTTCAGCGGATTTCCGGAAATGCAATTCGGCTGGGACCGGATCTGATAATTGAGCCATTCTTGCACTAGGTTCATCTAATTGATGACCAAAGGTTCTAAACTCAAATCTTGGTGGATATTTATTATTTGTCACTACAGCTTTTGCAACCCGACAAACGATTGCTACAATCGTTGTAATTATAATTATACCGGATGATAATCACAAATCAACAAATTACCTAACTGTTTCTAACAACCGGTAGTAAACGATATTTCAACCAGCTTTTTTATTCAGTCTGAATAACCCGATGCTCAATAGAATAATCGAGCCCGCCAGACCCGGGTAGAATGGTTCCAGATTGAAGGGATAGGTGCCTGCTGATATTCCGGCAAAATACCATGAACCAGCCAGTAATACCGGAACTATCATCATGAGAATTGTATGGTTTGACGGCAGGCTGATTTTCGTGAAGGTGAGCAGGAAAGGGAGCAGCAGACCCGGTACAATTATCGACCCAAGCATATACCATAACTTCACAATAGATGGAAGCTGCCAGGCCAGAATCAGAGCGATCGCAGCCATAACCGCGAGCCCATACTGGGTCAACCGGGTGGGGTTAGATTGATTCTTCAGCCGCCAAACGATATCACGACCAAAGGTTACGGCGCTGATCAGCCCCAGGGAATCGATGGTTGACATAATCGTTGCAATAATCCCGGTCAAGAATAATCCGTAAAGAATGGGTGGCAATAATTGCTGCCCCAACAATGGGAATGAAAAAAGGGCGTTATTCCCATCCAGTGCGAGGCGGGCATATAAACCTGAAAATAGAGTGAGCATGTCAAATGCAAACCAGAATGCGATCGACAGAAATATGCCGTTTCGGGCAATTCTTGGTGTTTGTGCGGCAGCACAACGCTGATAAAAACCAGGATCAATGAAGGTCCACAGGGCGATGAAAAACCAGACAGCGATGAATT
Source organism: Fidelibacterota bacterium (assembly GCA_030634675.1). The sequence goes on along the minus strand of DAOWAH010000052.1, from coordinate 4,911 downwards.
GAAATGACTGACCACCAGTCGGTGACAGATGGGTTTCGGGCAGATTGCGTAACAGATAGACCGGTGAACCGATTTTAATCCAGGCAAATATTATTAGTAGGATAAACCCGGAAAACATGAGAATGAACTGCAGGATGTCGGTCCGAACAACAGCGCCGAAGCCACCAAACCAGATGTATATCAAACTAAGCGTGGTTGCAATTAATAAAGCCCAGACATAGGATATTCCAAACAGGAATTGGATCAGAATACCGATACTCAGGATGTAGGGCGCCGGACTGGCCAGAAACAGTAGAAACACAGCGCTAAGAATACCGGGATATTTCCCGTAACGCTTGTTAAACTGGTCTGGGATAGAAATAAATTCCAATCGGCGAATCTTTCCGGCGATGAATAAGGCAAACAAGGCGGCAAATACATAGTAGGGCAGTCCAAAGATAAACCAGGTCTGGATACCGTAATTAAAAGTATTTTCCCCCACGCCCAGAATACCACCATACCAGGTGGCTACCAGTGTAGCGACAAATCCGGGCAGACTTAGTCTTCGACCGGTAAGAATGTATTCCCTTTGATTGGAACGACTGTTACGACTATGGGTTAGACCAAGGAATACCAGTAACACCAGGTATAGTAAAATGACTGCATAGTCGAGGATACCAAGGGAGGATGGCATTATAGGTGATTTCGAAAAACCAGGAGGGTATCGCTGGTCTCGATTGTGAACTCTTTCCCGCTAGCTATATTGCTGATACCACGTCCGGATGGCAATAGAAGGGCGTTTGTCAGAGAACATTCCAGACCGGTAGTAGTCACTGAGTCAATTTTTTGAAAAGCCATTATGGATACTGTTTGGCCAGGAGTGGAATTAAAGCGACGCGTTCCCGAAATAAAATTGATCGTGGCATGATCGGTCACAGCCCGGATTTCCAGATCGGCGGAATGACTATGCAATATCAATAAATTAGCCAGGGCATGATCATCCCGATCCCCTGTAATACCGACAAAATTGACTTTTATGATTTGGTTATCGATCAACCAATCGATTGCCTTTTCGAGGTCAGTAAAATTTTGATCTATCACCTTCACTAATTTATAGCGCCCCTCAGTATCCGCTAATCCGGTCGAATCCAAATCACCGATTATCAGATCGGGCTTAAAACCATGAGCAATTGCTTTATCGGCACTGCCGTCGGTGCAAAGGAGAAACCCGGCCTTCTGCAATACTTGCAGCGGCGCACGATGAACAGGGAAGCGGCCGTTTACCAAAACAACTACAGGTTCTCTTAGGATTTTTAGAGGTGATTTATAAAGCATTGGTTTTAGCCTGCCAGTTGCTGGTGTAGCGTTTTCGATATCCTTTCTTGATCTTCAATCGATATTGCTTCCGGCTAGTTTGCGTTATACGGGAATAGGCAGGGGAATTAAAATAATCTTTCAGATGTAATGAGACCGGCATAATCATTGGCGCCGGTTTCCATTGGAAAAGCTGATTACTGGTTTTATCGATTATCTGTCCTTCGCTGCAAGCCCAACTGAGTTGATCCAATTTATTTTTACGTAATAATTCCTTCTCAATATAATAAAGCAGTCCTTCCTGAACCGGATCGATGAACAGAAATTGGCGACCGTAAAATAAGCCGGTGTGCAAATAATTTGGTATCAGCAATACGCCATCAGCGCCATCCCTGCGGGCAGCCCAGTACAGTGTTTCATATACCAATTGACCAATTCCCAGACCGGGATATTCCTGCCCTGGCAGTTGCGGTCTGAACCGGGAGAACGATTTCTTAGGGTATTGAAGCAGCAACCATTCAACAATTATCAGATCCAGATCAGTTTTAGTCAGGTTATAGTCAGGTAATTCAGGATGTATGAAATGACCCCGTCTGGCAACTATCTCACCGGAAATTAAGGATAATTTTCCCTGTGGGTGTACGACGCGCAACATATGTTTGTAGGCATCGCTGGTATCAAGCTGGATTTGAGCGTTGACTAAACCGGCGTTCTTTAGTTCCTGAAAAATCCCGAATTTTTTTAAAGCGAACTGGATTCCCAATTTAGAGAATAAACCGAGAAAACGTTCCGTACCGCGACTGGAAGAAAGATCATTGAAAATGTCAGATTCGGACAATGAGGAACTATTTTCCTCTTGGGTCAACAAGAGGGGTGAGAGATGCCGGGCAATATTCCGGTATTTACGGGGACGGGGTTTTAATATGTCTTTAATATCAGGCAACATCATTATGAATTTAGTGTGATAAATGGTATCCGAATCATAAGAATTGAGTAGGCAATATTTATAATTGTCTGTAATTTGGAAACGTAATATACGAAATACGTTTCCAATGACAACAATTATTTCAGAATTTGAGCAGCGGCTCTATCGGCAGGGCTGGGAAATATTTCAACAGGATGGAATACGTGCCTTTACGGTCGAAACATTGGCGCAACGGCTGGGGGTCAGTAAAAAAACGATTTATAAAGTTGTCAAGACCAGGGAAGAATTAATCGAGCGGATCGTAACCCATACCCTTAATTCGATTAAGGCTGGATTGCTGGGTGTAATTGGAAATGAAACTGATCCGGTGCAACAATTTATCACTGTGGGGGAATTTTTAGCGACCGCCTTGAGCCGCGTTCAGGTGAATCGCATGCTGGAACTGAAAGTCAGACATCCCAGGATCTGGAAGTTGATCGAAGAATTCCGCTTCGAACGCCGGGAACAGTTCGCGAATATTTTATGTGAGGCTCAAAAACAGGGCCTACTTAAAGCCGATCTGGAGATTGATGTTTTAGTGCGGTTATACATGTATATGGTTAATTCCATTTTTCAGCCTGAATTTTTTGCTCAGAATAATCTGATAATACCCGATACGATTAGATTGTTTTTCAAAATAATATCCGAAGGAATTTTCACTGCGGAAGGAATCAAGCATGTCGAATCTGTTTAGAATTCTCCTGAATTACCCCAAGACGGTTATTTCCACGACCATCTTTTTTACGTTACTGTTCTTGTGGAATATTCCCAATCTGCGATTAGACCCCAGTTTAAAGGGTATGATACCGACCGATAATCCGATTGTTAAAACCATGGATAAGGTTGATGATCTTTTTGGCGGAACTGAGATTATAATTATCGGCGTCGAATCCGATAGCTTGCTATGGGAAAAGACATTACTGAAATTTGAAGCGCTCCATGATTCCCTGGAAATGATTGATCAAATTACTTCGGTAATTTCCCTGTATTCCGCTCCCAATATAATCAGCACTGAAGATGGTTTCATGGTTGAGGATATTTTGGAGTATTATCCCACCAGTGAGGAAGAAGTACAAAAACTGCAGAACAAAATCCGGGATAATGATCTGGTATATCAAAATATTATCTCGGCCGATTTCAAGGCAATGGCTTTCATGGCTCAAGTCGAGGGCAGTCTGATGTACGATGAGCATATCTTGAAAAATGCGGTTGAGCGCGTAGTTGATAATTTTCGTGGGGGTGATGAAAAGATATATATTTCCGGTCTGCCGGTAACACGAGCTGTGGTGGTCGATTTCATGCAGCTGGATATGAAGACCTTTATGCCTTATGGTGTAGCACTAATGATCATTCTACTGGCACTCAGTTTCCGCAGTTGGTTGGGTGTTTTCCTGCCATTAAGCGTTGTTATCATCTCAATAATCTGGACTTTTGGTTTCATGGCATTGCTTAATTATGAACTTCCATTTATCGGGGTGCTAGTTCCAGTAATGCTGATTGCTATTGCCAATGATTACGGGATTCATATCATTGCTCATTATTATGAATACAGCCAAAGTGATGGTAATAAGACCAAGCTGATGATTATCAAAAAGACACTCCGCCGTTTGGGTAGTCCAATCCTGTTGGCCGGTATCACCACAGTAATTGGATTTCTAAGTCTTATGGGGCACGTGCTGGATAAAATCAAGGAATTTGGTTTATTTCTTTCTTTCGGTATCGTTATGGCTTTTTTATTCAGTATATTTTTAATCCCTGCCGCCCTCGCCGTAGCCCGAAAACCCAGTTTTCTCAGCCAATCCGGAAGCATGGAAAGGATGAATCGTTTCCTGCATGGCTGGGGCAGCTTCTTTATCAAGTACCGTCAGCCTTTCATTCTGGTTGTTATCGTTGTCCTGATGTTCGTTGGTCTGGGGATTCAACAAGTGGTAGTCGATACCAATCCCGACAAATATTTCCGTGAAGGTTCCAAAATCCGCCTGAATAACGACGCCATTACCCGGTTGTTTGGCGGTTCTTCACAATTGTTAATTTTAATCGAGGGTGATATTAAAGATCCGGTTACTCTAAGGAAAATTGACCAGACTGCCCAGCATTTGAATAAGAATCCACTGATATCCCATACTTTTTCCATTGCTGATCAGATCAAGAAAATGCATTCTGCCTTTCATGAAGGTAAACCGGAATATGAGGTGATTCCTGACAATCGGAACCTGATTGCACAGTACCTGTTTTTATATGGCATGACCGGAAATGAAGAAGATATCGAACGGCTGATGGATGATATCGATGAGCCGGAACACGCTTTATTAATCGCTCGCCTGAAAAAGATAAAAACCGCTCAGATAACAGAAGTCACCAGAGATACGGAGGAGTATATCCGGGTCAATTTTGGTAGCTCATTGCCAATGGAAGTCTCTGGTCCTGCTTCTTTAATCAGTGGACTGGCCCAGATGATTGTTCAGGGACAGGTCGTCAGTTTGTCTATCTCACTGGTCGTTATATTCCTGATGATGACCTTTGTATTCCGTTCGTTTGTCGGCGGTTTTCTATCGATAATTCCCCTGTCATCAGCCATGATCATGGTTTTTGGAATGATGGGCTATCTAAATATTGAGTTGAATGTAGCCACGGCGATGCTCTCCAGCATCATG
>DAOWAH010000456.1 GCA_030634675.1 Fidelibacterota bacterium | reverse complement strand
TGGAATGGAGTTGATCCCCCGGCTTTCACAAGGTGAATTCACGATTGAATTAACGCTGCCGCCCGGAACGCCATAGGCACTGACAGATGCAATTATCGCCCGAATTCAAACCGATGCCGGTGATTTGGAAAATGTTAAAACCACATTCTCAGTGGCCGGAACCGGTAACCGTATGGATGCCAATCCGGAAGAAGGTGGCGAAAACTGGGGTGAAATGATCGTCAGTCTGGAAGATAAATCCCAGCGGCAGGATGAATCAATTATTGTTAACAATTTACGAGGTAGCTTAAGTCAGATACCCGATCTGCAATATAAATTTACTCAACCAACATTATTTTCTTTCCGTACGCCGGTGGAAATAGAAATAGCCGGTTATGATTTAAAGAAACTTAAACAGGTAAGCCATAATATCGCCCTACAATTAGAGGCCAATGATCGCTTTGCTGATGTAAAATCAACCATGGAAAGCGGCCATCCGGAAATTCAGATTTATTTTGACCGGGAGCGAGCAGCCGCCCTGGGTCTTCAGGTTTACCAGATTGCTAACCGGATCGTGAATAAAGTACGGGGTGAAGTGGCGACCCGCTACTCCTGGCGCGATCGTAAGATTGATGTACTGGTGCGTGCCCGTGATGAGGATCGAAATTCGGTCGAGTTGATTAAAAACCTGATTATCAATCCTGATAGCGAACGCCCGGTGCCGTTGACTGCGGTGGCCGATGTTATTATACAGACCGGTCCCGGTGAGATCAGGCGGTCCGGACAGGAGCGGATTGCCCAGGTTACCGCTAATCTTAATTATGGCGATCTGAATGCCGCGGCCGAGGAAATCACCACCATCTTGGAGAATATAACTGTTCCACCGGAATTATCCGCCCGGCTGGCCGGTCAGAACGAAGAAATGGATGTGGCTTTTAAATCCCTGCGTTTCGCCTTATTACTGGCCGTATTTTTGGTTTATTTAGTGATGGCCTCCCAGTTTGAATCTTTGCTTCATCCTTTTGTAATTCTATTTTCCATTCCACTGGCCCTGATTGGGGCGATCTGGGCTTTGTTTATTACCGGTTCATCGATCAGTGTGGTAGTGTTCATTGGACTAATTCTACTGGCGGGGATTGTGGTCAATAATGCGATTGTTCTGATTGACCTGATCAATCAACTGCGCCGGCGTGGTAAGACCAAACTAGAAGCAATTATTGAAGGTGGAAGGTCACGTTTAAGACCGATTGTCATGACAACAATGACAACTGCCCTTGGGTTACTGCCACTGGCCCTGGGTTTTGGTGAGGGTTCTGAAGTGCGTGCACCGATGGCGATTACGGTTATCGGCGGTTTGCTGGTTTCAACCCTGCTGACGTTGTTTGTAATCCCGGTTATGTATTCGCTGTTGGATCGTAAAAAATTATTTACGGACGAGCCGGAAAAAACTTGAATCTGACTGAATTTTCCCTTCGCCGACCGATCACGATTCTGATGATATTTACCTGCCTGGTAGTGATCGGTGCAATTGCCACCCAGCTAATATCAATCGAATTTTTTCCTG
>DAOWAH010000431.1 GCA_030634675.1 Fidelibacterota bacterium | reverse complement strand
TAAATTCGTTACCCTGGTAAATCCCGGTCAGGATATTTCCCCGGAGATTGCCGATATTACGGGCATCACCAATAAAATGGTTAAAGATGCACCCACGGAAGATAAAATTGTTGATGATTTTCTGGCCTTTCTTGGTAAGGCCCCCCTGGTGGCTCACAATATCCCGTTTGATATTGCCTTCCTGAAGGCGCTACGGAATCGTTACGAAAAACCGGATGTTGAGCACGACCTTTACGATTCGCTCCAGTTAAGTCGCGCTTTCTTGTATTTTAGACCGGTTCACAGCCTGAGTGCCGTAGCCGATTATTTTGGATATGAAATTAAGGGATCACACCGGGCTGAACAGGATACAATTAACTGTGGTAGTGTTTTTATGCACCTGGTGGAAGAGGCGGCCAGTTATCCACTGGGGGTCGTTACCAGGCTATTGGAAATCTTAAAAAATATTAATCTGCACAATAAATCACTCTATGTAAATCTCGCTAATGCCTTAACCAAGGCCGGTGATTTAAAATCAGGATTGACAAAATCAGAAATTGATAAACCGCAAAATGATAACCGCTTTGTTTTCCAAGGCGAACACGATCAGATCGATTATTCGGTAAAAGAAGTTTTTGCACAGGATGGCTTACTGCACAAGGTTTTACCAAGCTTTGAACAGCGGCTGGAACAGATTGATTATGCCCAATTTGTGGACCGGGCATTGAAAGAGGATAAGATTGCCGTTGCGGAAGCCGGTACAGGTTTGGGAAAAACGTTAGCCTATCTTTTCCCCGCTCTCAGGCTGAGTTATTTATCAGAAGAACAGGATCCGACGGTAGTTTCCTGCTATACCAAACATCTACAGGATCAATTGTTCTACAAAGATCTCCCCCTGCTGGCCCAAGCGCTGAATGTGTCCATTAATGCGGTCATGCTGAAGGGGCGCAATAATTATATCTGTCGAACAAGATTGGGTTGGGTAATTGCCGATGCCGGGAAAAACTTGAGTCCGGTGGAAATTGAAAGCCTGTTGCCGCTGATCATTTGGTTAGAATGGACCCAAACCGGTGATCTTTCCGAATGTACCGGCTTCTGGAGTTTTCGACAAAACCGGGTAGCAGCCCTGATTCGCAGCGAGCAGGGATTCTGTACTACGCCTTTATGCGCACGACAGCGCGGTTGTTTTTTCGGTCCTTTGCGGCGCAGTACCTATAATGCACAGGTCATTGTGGTAAACCATGCTCTGTTGTTATCGGAGTTGAATAATCCCGGAATATTACCACCCTTTAAATCGGTGGTGATTGATGAAGCACATAACCTGGTGGCAGCGGCCTATGATCAGTTTACCATTACCATCGATCAATATACAATTCCCGGACTTATCCAGCGCATAGACCTGGATTCCTCGGGCGCAGTCAGACTGAAAAATCGACTGAAAGAATTGGCTAAGCTGCATACTAGTTTGGAACGGCCATTAGCCCATCTACGGGAAGATGCCGCCCAGGTGACTGCAGCTAACCATGATTTTTTTAGTGAATATATTGCGCAGGTAATTGACCGTTTTCGGACCAATGCTCCTTATACCGAAAAGAAGATGATTGAAGCACTGGGCAAAGAGTTCGGGGGTGTAAATCGGGAATTAAAAATTCTTGAAGATGTCTTAAAATCGCTGATAACAACTTTACAGAGACTGGTGGATGATTTACAGCGGATCGATAATAACGCGGGGGATTAT
>DAOWAH010000118.1 GCA_030634675.1 Fidelibacterota bacterium | reverse complement strand
TTTTGGACAGTACATCCGGTACTATGCACCAATGTTACCATTCGCAACCTGACAGTGGAACCTGGTAAAAGCAATGACGACGGCAGTAATCCGGAATCATGCCAGTATGTATTGATTGAGAATTGCTCATTTAATACACAGGACGATAATATTGCCATTAAGGCTGGCCGGGACCAAGACGCCTGGATTGAGAACGGTGGCCGGCCAAGTGAAAATATTGTTGTCCGTAATTGTCGGTTCAAAGGAGAAACGGGAGGTATCACTATTGGAAGTGAAATGTCGGGTGGAGTCAGGAATGTATTTGTAGAGAATTGCTTTATGGATACTATCGGCATAGCTTTCTATGTAAAATCAAATACTGATCGCGGTGGTACCGTTGAGAATATTCATTACCGGAATATTAAAATAAATAACAGTAATCGGGATGTTATCCGGATTCAGTTGGATTATAAAGGAGCCACCGCTGGAAAATATCCAGCAATGTTTCGGAATTTTTTCTTTGAGAATATCACCGCACACAATGCAAATAATGGGATCAGAATTTTTGGACTACCCGGGAAGTCCATCAACGATATTTATCTGAAAGATTTCACTTTTGGCAAGTCCCAGAATGCAGCTGAGATCTACTATGTTAATAATTTGTCCATGGAAAATGTAGAGCTGAATATGGTCAGTGCCATCCAGGAAGAATATCTTGCAGGGAACGCCAGTGAAGAGCAACAGGATAGGTTATATTGGAACGACCTACCCAAAGTAGTACAGAAGACTTTCCTACAAGTTATTAATTCGGTAGTAGACAGTGCTAGCGAGGTACCTGTAGCTGCCCGTGAAGATATAAAACGGGCTTATGCCGATAATCCGACTATCACCATTATCGAACAACGCAGGATAAAAGACCAGGATGTTTACCAGCTTACAAAAATCTTTGGCAGTGACAATATAGTCGCCAGGATCGCACACGACGGCACTTTACTGGAGTAACAAAATCATTAGTATTCTGAGTTGAAATGAAAATTCCGAATATTCAAATTAGCCCTTATTTAATAGTACTGGTATTATTTGGTTGGTGCGAAACTTTTGGACCGGGTTGTCTGCTTCAGTAAAACCGGGACAGAGTTGACTGAGCCAATTTCACTGACTTTTACCGGATCAGAAATAATTCAGGTTTTAATAGCTGATATTGAGCCCGGCGTTTGGAACGTGGAGGAGAATGGAGCTTTCCTAACCTCTGTAACAGCTTCGGATGAAGGTCGCAGTATTTATTTCGCTGCAACGGGTGGTGAATATATCTTGTCGAAATCAACCTCAAGCACAGCTCACGATAACCAATTTGCCCAAAAATACATAATACACCAGAATTACCCGAATCCTTTCAATTCATCCACAACAATATCTTTTAAACTCCACAAACCATCACAAGTTAGGTTATCAATTTATAATTTATCAGGACAGCTAATTGAAGTACTGATCGATGAATTCTTGGATTCTGGCATTCGTAGAGTTGTGTGGGATGCCGTTAGGGCAAGTTCAGGTATGTATATATATACAATTGAGGTAGATGAAATAACTCAAGTAGGGAAGATGTTATTGTTGAAATAAACCATAAAATAAAGTGGTGAAATATTGATAATGATTAGCAGAAATGAGATTCTTGATAAGATTGAAGCTACTGGAATCATTGCCGTAATAAGGCTGACTGATTTGAATATACTTGAAAATATTGTAACTGCATTATCCTCTGGTGGAGTTGATCTATTAGAAATCACTTTTACTGCACCGAATGCCCTAGATTTAATTCAGGAACTTAACAACCGTGTAACAGGAGACTTTCTAATTGGTGCCGGGACTATATTGGATTCGGAAACGGCTCGGGCTGCAATATTGGCGGGCGCGCAATTTATTGTTTCACCGGTATTGAATACTGACGTGATCCATCTTATTCATCGATATGATAAAGTCAGTATTTGCGGAGGTTTTTCACCAACGGAAATCCTGACAGCCTGGGAGCACGGAGCAGATATTGTTAAAGTATTTCCGGCCACGGCTGTTGGACCACAATTCTTAAAAGATATTCATGCACCACTCCCGCAAATTAAATTGTCACCGACTGGTGGTGTGACCCTGGCGAATGCAACAGATTTTATCAAAGCTGGTGCCTGCTGTCTCGGAGTTGGAACAGCTCTGTTAGACAAACAGCTGATTGATAATTCAGATTGGGATGGCTTAGCAGAAAGGGCACGACAATTTAAAGCAGCGGTTCAACTGGGACGACAAGGATAATACTCTAAACAATAATTGAATATGGAACAGAAATCACCCAGCAACAAACGCGTTGTTACTTTCGGTGAATTAATGTTGCGATTATCACCTGATAATAATGAAAGATTGATACAGGCGAAGCAATTCCAAATCAATTATGGTGGTAGTGAAGCGAATGTGGCTGCTTCCTTATCCATGTTTGGGGAGGAATCCTTTTTTGTTTCGCAGATACCGGATAGTCTTGTTGGCGATGCAGCCTTGAATTCGCTTCGATCATTGGGAGTCAGAACCGAACATGTTTTACGAGGCGGTCCGCGTCTCGGTATCTATTTTCTGGAACACGGTGCTGCTATCAGATCTTCGAAGGTTGTTTATGACAGGGCTAATTCCTCGATGTCCCGGGTTAGGCCTGGTATGATTGACTGGAACAGCATATTATTGGAGAAGGACTGGTTTCACATTACTGGTATAACACCGGCTCTATCGAACTCCTGTGCGGCAGCCAGCATTTAAGCAATCACAGCGGCAAAGTCCTTATCCTTGACCACCAGTTGTGATCTTAATTACCGGAAAAAATTGTGGTCTAAAGCTGCGGCAAAGGATGTAATGAGCCAGATGGTCCAACATGCAGATGTTATAATTGCCAACGAAAATGATGCGGCGGATATTTTCGGAATTACTGCAAACGATTCGGATATTACCAGCGGAAAACTGTCCGTGGAGGGGTATCAAATGGTAGCGCAAAAGTTAATGACTCTCAGTGGAGCAAAACTGGTTGCCATCACATTGCGTGAAAGCATTTCGGCCTCGGACAATAATTGGACTGCAATACTATATGATGGTGCAAATCTATACACCAGTCGAAAATATCAAATTCACCTGGTTGATAGAATCGGTAGTGGCGATTCCTTTGGCGCCGGATTGATACACGGGCTGATAAACGACTGGGATTACCAGAAGGCCCTTGATTTTGATGATGCAAATTTCCTACTCGAACAAACTTTGCCAGTATTCACAAATCTAGTCAATGAGCAGGAAGTACTAACCGTCGTCAAAGGTGATTTGTCTGGTCGCGTACAACGATAAATAATGACAGAATAATATTGCTGATAAATAGATGTAATTATTTGGAGGTTATTTCACTATTCGGTTATATCAACTGGTAGTGAATTAATTGAGTTGGCCAACCTAATTGTATAATGTAATGAAAATAAATTATACCCGGCGCTGTCTGGGTATAGTTGCATTAAGCAGTATTTGGCTATTGCAGGCAAAGGGATACAGCGAAACCGCTAATAACCTGGTGATTAAAGCCAGCAACCGCTTGAATATCTCACGGAATAGCGAGACTATCGAAATTAATGTCCGGGATATACTTGAAAAGTCATCTTTGGTCAATTTAGAACAACTGGTCGTAAATGATCAACTGGGCCAAAGACTTATACACCAGCTTTTGGATATTGATCTGGATGGTACATATGATAAATTGATATTTCAAGCAGATTTTGACCCGAAACAACGGAAAACATTTGTGATCACATCGGCTTCTGATTCGGTAACTCAATGGGTGTCTAAGGTATATGCGCGATTTGTACCAACCCGCCAAGATGATTTCGCCTGGGAAAATGATCGGATCGCTTATCGCATGTATGGTCCGGCTCTTGAAGCGAGCGGCGAAATTAGCAGTGGGGTGGACGTGTGGGTTAAGCGAACCCGGGATATGATACTCGATAAATGGTATCAACCGGACTACAACTACCATTCTGATTCAGGGGATGGGCTTGATTATTACAAGGTTGGTTCGTCCCGTGGTTGTGGAGGAATTGCACTCTGGGATGGAAAACAATTCCATGTTTCGAATAACTTCCAATCCTGGAAAATCATCGCTAATGGTCCGATTAGGGTTGTGTTTGAATTACAGTATGCTTGGTCAGTCGATGGTATTCAAGTTATAGAAACCAAACGGATAAGTCTTGATGCTGGCCAGAATCTGAACCGATTCGAATCTCGGTTTCAGTTTTCAAACTCGAACACTGATTTAGTTAATGCTGTTGGATTAGTCCAGCGTGAAGGATCAGGAAGGGTTGAAACAAATATTTCCACAGGCTGGTTGGGTTACTGGGACCCGGCGCATAAACAACATGGCAGTACCGGTTGTGGAATTGTTTTTAATCCTAAATATATAAACGAGATGCGCGAAACGGAAAACCACTATTTCGTATTTACCAGCAGTTTTAAGGAGCAACTGACCTATTATGCCGGTGCCGGCTGGCAAAGAAGCGGAGATTTCGAAACTAGCGATGATTGGTTTGCCTATTTAGAGGATTTCGCTATACGTTTGCAACATCCTTTGGTTATTATTTATGAATAGTGACTGGAATTAATAGGAGATCCAATGAAAACACGATATTTACCCGATCCAAAAGCATATGTCCGAATGAAAACCAGCGAACTGCGCGCAGCATTTCTGATAGAGAAATTATTCAAACCGAATTATGTCAAGTTATTGTACACCGATGCGGACAGGGCAATAGTCGGATCGGTTGTACCGAAGAGCAAACCACTGGCGCTAAAGGCCAGTCACAAGGAAATGGCGGTCGAATATTTCACTGAACGACGAGAAGTCGGTGTAATCAATATTGGTAATACCGGTACAGTTAATGTCGATGATCAAGACTATCAGATGAAGTTTCAAGATGCGCTGTACATCGGGAGAGGCACCAAACAAATTGAATTTTTATCGGACTCAGCCGATGATCCAGCTGCATTTTACCTCCTCAGCTATCCAGCCCATACCAGTTATCCTGTGAAGCATATTAAATTCAAAGAAGGTGAATCTTCTTCATTGGGTAGTGCCGAACAGGCCAATGACCGCACGATAACTAAGCTGATTTTTCATGGTGGGATCGAAAGTTGTCAACTTGTTATGGGGATAACCGAACTGCAGCCGGGCAATGTCTGGAATACTATGGGCGCTCATGTTCATCCACGACGAACAGAGATTTATATGTATTATAATCTTGGAAATGATGAGCGTCTATTCCACTTATTTGGTCAACCAGATGAAACGCGTCATTTGGTAATGAAGAATCGCCAGGCCGTAATCAGTCCTAGCTGGTCCATGCACAGCGGCGTTGGCACCAGTAATTATTCTTTTATCTGGGGTATGGGTGGTGAAAACCAGGCATTTGACGATATGGATTTCATTGCCATGGATGAATTGAGGTAGGTGGAATGATGATTTTGGATAAATTCAACCTGGTCGGAAAGACTGCTCTGGTAACCGGCTGCAGTCGCGGCATTGGGCAGGCTTGCGCCATAGCGTTGGCGGAAGTTGGAGCAGATATAGTGGGTGTGTCACAAAATGGCGACATCGATGAAACGGCTCGTCTGATAAGATCAATCGGCCGGGATTTTAAAAGCTATACCTGCGATTTTGCTGACCGTAAAATGTTATATGCATTCGTAGCGCAAGTCAAAAAAGATATTACACCCATTGATATCCTTGTGAACAATGCCGGAACTATCCTGCGCAAACCAGCGAAAGATCACCCGGATGAATACTGGGATCAGGTTGTTGCTGTGAACCTCAGTTCCCAGTTTATTCTTACTCGG
>DAOWAH010000441.1 GCA_030634675.1 Fidelibacterota bacterium | reverse complement strand
GGTTTGGTGTGGAAACCGACCAATTCAAATTTATCCAGGGTGAGGAAAAACTGACTTGGTATCATTCATCGCAAGAATCGAAACGAGGGTTTTGTACAAACTGTGGTAGTCATATTCTGTTTCGGTCTACCAAATGGCCGGGGGAGACTCACCTAACCCTGTCGAATATGATTGATCTGATCGACCGTCAACCTCAGGCGCATGCCTTTTTTGACACCCATGTTGGCTGGCTGGAGTTTAATGATGATCTGCCGCGTTACAATGATCCAGCCTTGGAATCAAAAAAGGAGTAAAACCTTTTCATTTACCATCCTGCGCAGCTCGCCCTTGATGCGCAATACTAGAGATCATTCTAAAAAAATAGATGCCATCCCTCCCAGCAATGGCATCTACCTCAAGGAATCGAATCAAATGATTCTCAGCCCTTCAGAAATTTCTCCATCTGCTCTTTAAAATAATCATCCTCAGGTTGTAATTCGATGCATTTATTAATCACTGCAACAGCTTCTTCGATGCGCCCCAGTTTCCACAATACTTCTGCTTCGGTATCAATAAATCCTGCCTTGGTGTCAGCGGATTCATCAACAACGAGCTCCACTGCCTGACGGATTTTAACTAAAGCATCTTCCAGATTTTGTTCCAACTGAGTCATCCGCCAGGCATATCCATTTAGATCACCCGGATTCAACTTGGACTCCCGTTCAAGATAATCGATAAACTCAATATAAGTATGTACTTCCGCTGCTGTATCTTTGAGACTCCGGTTAAACCGGCGCAGCGAACTAAAGGCCTCAGCAGTGAAAATTCCGGATGGATATTTTTGTAGATAGCTGGTCAATGGCTCAGCCGAATCAGCGATCCGGGCGGAATTAGTGGCAACTTTATAATGGGCCAGATCCTGTTTATCAGACGGTAATAATAATAGCTTTTCCCAATATAGCAGAGCAGCTTCAAGGTCTCCGCGTTCTTCATATTTCTCAGCAATCCTTACAATCAACGAATCATCTTCCGGATAACTGGCCAATTGATGACTTAAATCATCAATTGTACCTTCATTGCGATTGATTCGCTCCATTTCCCCCAGAAAAATAGCAGCCGGACGGTAACCGACAATCCGGTCAACTTCACTTCCATTCGCTTTAATGAATACAATTGTAGGAAAACCGGGCAAATTGTATTTATCCCGTAGCTCCGGTCCAATTCCTTTTTCAGCATCAATTCTCATGCTGATTAAATTTTGACTCGCAAAATCGATTACTTTTAAATCCGGAAATACATCGGCATCCAGCCGCTTGCACCCGCTTCACCATTCAGTGTAAAAATCCAGCATGATTAATTTATCACCAGCAGTTTGCTGAACAACATCAAAGGATAATTTAGTCCAGGGAAATTCAGGGCTTTTTCCGGTACAGGCTAGTATTAATAATACACCTGTCCCAATAATCAGTTTTCTCATTTTCGCTCCTATATAAACACCGATTAAATCGGTCATGCAATTCAATCAGGTAATTGACCTGTCTTCAGTTCCCCCGGTAGTAATCGATAACTTAAATATATGAATGGTGTATCAATTACAGCTACAAATAATTTAAATAGATAGGTGGTCAATATTACTTCGCTCAAAATCGGCCACTCCAGAATATTTTCGGTATGGAAGACAAG
>DAOWAH010000032.1 GCA_030634675.1 Fidelibacterota bacterium | reverse complement strand
GGTGTAAAGCAAATCAAGAATCCGATCAAAGCCGCCCGGCTGGTAATGGAAAAATCGCGCCATGTTCTGCTCTATGGTGAAGGAGCCGAAACTTACGCTCGTGAGCACGGCCTGGAATTCGTGGACCAGCCCTATTTCTATACTGAACGACGCTGGCAGTCCCTGCAGAAAGCCCGGGCCAAGGAACAGCAGACTGAACCGGAAAAACATGGTACTGTTGGAGTAGTCGCCCTGGATCAGCACGGTAACCTGGCGGCCGGGACCTCAACGGGAGGCTTGACTAATAAACGCTTCGGCCGGATCGGTGATTCACCAATCATCGGCGCTGGGAATTACGCTGACAATCGCACCTGCGCTGTCTCCGGTACCGGCACCGGTGAATACTTTATGCGCACCGTGTGTGGGTACGCCATTTCCGCCCGGATGGAATTCGGTGGTGTTTCGCTTCAGACTGCAGCAGAGGATGTGACCCACAATGAAATCGGGAGACTGGGTGGTACGGGAGGCGTTATTGGTATCGATAAAAGTGGCAATATCGCAATGGTTTTCAACACACCCGGCATGTACCGGGGGTATATGATGTCAGACGGTCAGCCTGTCATCAAAATATTCGGGGATTAGGTCTTATAGACTAAAATATTGCACAGGTTTATAAGTGCATTGGTAGTTTTAAATCAATGAGATTGTGTAAATTTCATTATGTATCAATTAATAGATCTAATATTTCAAATATTGTACTTGTGCCTGATTGCGCGGGTTATTTTATCCTGGATTGATCACAATCCGCGCAACGAAATAATCCAGTGGATCTATAAAATTAGCGACCCGCTGATTAAACCCTTCCAACAGATTCTACCACCAATGAATTTGGGGATCGATATTTCACCCATCCTGGCGATTATTGCACTCGGAGTTGTGAAGAGATTTATTTTTTGGGTCATGTTTTAAAAAAGTAGCTACATTTCATCGGAAATATAGTTAACAGATCAAGTCAGAAATTTATTTCCGTTTTTAAACCAGCGGTCTTATGAAAATATTTTTAATGCCTATGTTGCACTGATTCTGAATTATTCCAGGTTTTCATTTGTAAAATTTGAGTAATGTATTCACCTGATTATTTAAAACAAAAAATCCTGTCAAAATGAGGTATTAAATGAGGAAATCACTGCTTGTCTTAACGATATCAGCTTTGCTATCAGCATTTTTAGTCATCTGGGGGGAATATTTCGGTCCACAATTCCAAGTTTATATATTCAAACCCCTGACAATGGTTTTCATTATTGCTATTGCATTATTGATTAGAGAGCCAAAAACATATTTTTATAAATATGCAATAATCGGCGGTCTGATATTTTCCCTGTGCGGTGATATTTTTCTGATGCTGCCGTCGGACCAATTCATAGCTGGTCTGATCAGTTTTATGATTGCCCATATTATGTATATAATCGCTTTCATGCAGGACCGCCCCCGGCAGTATAAATTGGTTTTGTTAATTCCCTTTGTTATCTGTGGATTGATCATCTTTTCTCTGCTGTCAGCTCATTTGGAAAACCTGAAAATACCTGTATTGATTTATATTGTAGTGATCTTAATAATGGTCTGGCAGGCGACGGATCGCTGGCGATTCTACCGAGATCAGGCTACGCTGATTGCTTTTGTCGGAGCTATGCTGTTTATGCTGTCCGATACAATTTATGCCCTGAATCGATTCAGAGAAGCTTTTGAATTGGGTCGGCTGCTGACTTTGAGTACTTATTTCACGGCGCAATGGTTTATCGCTTGTTCGATTCACAGGTAAGCGTTAATGTAAACCAGATTATTGGGTAAATGCGATCCTTGGATGATTACCTAATCCGGAAGATCAAATTAATTAATTTTCTTCAGGATATTATCAATTTCAGACCTGATTCTCAGATAATCACGACCCGTGTTTTTAATTCGGGAGGCCGCTGAGATGGCGTCAATCCCGGCATATTGAAATCCCTCACGGGGATCACTGGCAGTCATCAGCAGAATGATGTTGCTGGTATTTTGATTTAGATCTAAAAACCTTTTTGTAGGACGGTTAAAATCCTCACAAGCCAGGCAAGTATCCAATATTAATATGATATCATATAACTCACTTACAATGAATTTCAAATTGTGAATATTGATCACTTTGATATTACAGAAATCACTGTAATTAGTGACAAGTTCTGTCCGTAGTTCATCTTTGTACTTACTGGCATCACTAACAATCAGAAAATTGATACAAGCCTTATCATTCAAATACAGGCGTTCCTCCAATTTCAAACTATGTAAATAGTATGAGAATGAGAATACGGTGATTAGAATAATCGTTGTCAGGGATACAGCTAGAATTTTAAGAATTTTCATGGATCAGTCTGTTATGCTGTTATGACAAAAAAATAAAAAGAAAGTTGTCTGTTTTAATTTCAGGTTTTCAAATAATCTGGTGTCGTTGATTGAATTATGTGGCTTTCATAGTAATGCAATTGTATTCTATGTTAATAAATTTAGTCTGCTGATTTGAATACACTAGAAAAAATTCAAGGTGTCTTAGCTCTGCGCGACCGGTTTGCTGTCGATATCCCCCATTCGGATCAGGTGTGTCGACTTGCCGAAAGTATTTTCAATCAATTGAAACTATTACCATTATGCGACGGAGAAGACCCTGTTTATCTGATTGCCGGCGCTTTGCTGCATGATATAGGACAGGGGATAGACCAGGAGCAGCATGAAAAACATAGTCAGACCTTGATTCTAAAACATGGATTGCCGGGCTTCAACGACTTAGAGCTACGGATAATTGCCTGTATTGCCCGCTATCATCGACGAACTAGTCCTGAAGTACAGCATCCCGAGTTTGCGGATTTACCCATTGAATGGCAAAATACTGTGCGGATCGCTGCGAGTATATTACGAATCGCCGATGGGCTGGACGAGCAACACCAAAATACTGTTCAGAATATCGAAATACAAATTAAAGGTCAAACAGCGAATTTTTATTTGACTGGAACAAATCTTGGCAATGAGATCAAGGCAGCAATACTAAAAAGGGAATTATTTGAAGAAACATTGCAATTACAATGTAAATTTATTGCACTTAATTCGGCTGAATCAAAAAACATCAGGAGCTAGGTATGAAAAAGGTTAAATGGAAGGAGGAACGCGATCTGGACGATCAACGAATCGATAAGATCATAAAGAATTACCTTCACACCAAGGAGCTTAAACCTTACCAGGCAGAACTGATTAAGCTGCAAAGACATCTGGGAACGACACAAAAGAAAATGATCGTGATCTTCGATGGGCGGGATGCTTCCGGTAAGGGTGGTACCATTCGACGCATTACCAGATATATGAATGAAAAACACTATCGTGTGGTTGCTCTGGGTAAACCAACCATTCATCAGAAGACTGAACTGCACATAAAACGCTATATCGAACATTTCCCCCATGCTGGTGAAATCGTATTGTTTGATCGTACCTGGTATAATCGTGCTATGGTTGAACCGGTATTAGGTTTTTGCTCACAAAAACAGTATAAAAAATTTTTAAAAAATGTGAACAACTATGAGCAAAGTTTTATTGAAGATGGTAAAACAATCTTATTAAAATTATATTTTTCAGTTTCAAAAGAAGAACAGAGAAAAAGATTTGATCGCCGTAAACTCGATCCGCTACGTCAATGGAAATTGAGCGAAGTGGATCTGCAAGCCCAGGAATTGTGGGATAAATTCACCGAGAAAAAATATATCATGTTGAAAAAGACATCCAGCGAATTCGCCCCCTGGTGGATAATTCGGTCTGATAATAAACATTTGGCTCGTAAGGAGACATTGAAAATTATTTTGAATGCCGTTCGGTATCGCGGCCGCAACCGTACTTTGGATATGGAAATAGATCCAAATATTGTCCTACCGGCAAAGAAAGAAATAAAAATTATGAAAAAGCAAAAAGAGAAATACGGGAAATATATTGCTTGAATTATGCTAATTTTCGCAACAGAAATCAACCCCGGCCTGGCATTGTAATCAGGGAGTATCATCATAATGGAACAAAATACCACTAAGACTACCGTTTCTGCAGCCGTGAGAAAACCGCGGACGGTTAGAAAAAGTTCAAGAACCCCGCAAACCGCACAAAGTCATCGTAAACCTGTCAAACCGGTGGTAGAATTAAAAGGAAGAAGTATATCCGAAGGCAGTGCCCTGGAAAACTTGAATAAGAAGGAGAAACCGGGACGAGTTGCCGTCTGGGTTGCAGAACACCGGATCGAATATGAACGGGAATTACAGGTACTGCAAATAGAGATGCTCAAACTGCAGAATCATGTTAAGGAAAAAGGTCTGCGGATCGTAATGCTATTTGAAGGCCGGGATGCCGCCGGTAAGGGTGGTACGATCAAGCGTATGACCGAGCATATCAATCCCCGTGGCGCCCGGGTAGTGGCTCTGGCTAAACCCAGTGACCGGGAACAAACGCAATGGTATTTTCAGCGCTATGCGACCCATTTGCCGGCCGCCGGTGAAATGGTATTTTTTGATCGTAGTTGGTATAACCGGGCCATGGTTGAACCGATTATGGGTTTCTGTAATGATGAACAGAATAAGCGTTTTTTGAAATATGTTCCGCTGTTTGAGCGGATGCTGGTAAAGGACGGCATCATGCTGTTTAAATTCTATTTCTCTGTTTCTAAAAAAGACCAGTTCAAACGATTCAAATCACGGGAAACAAATCTGCTGAAACAATACAAGATTTCACCGGTGGATAAAATGGCCCAGGATCTTTGGGACCAGTATTCCATGCGCAAATTCCAGATGATTACCGAAACCAACCGTACAATCGCACCTTGGATCATATTCCGCTCGGATAATAAAAAAGCGGCCCGGATAAATTGTATGAAATTCCTCTTATCGAATATCGATTATGCTGATAGGATTTCCAAAGCGGATTTAACCCCCGATCCGAAAATCGTGATCTCCGGAATCGACGAGATCAAGATTATGGAGCAAAATCTGTTTTCTCCCAAAAAGCTGCCAGGATAAACTGACTAACTACCAGCCACAGTTAAAACGGCCAGGTTACCTTTGGGTAGTCGTTGGAGCTCATATACCGCCAGCTCAAAGATAATGGTTTTTATTTCAACATCGTGATCTTTTTCACGACTTTATTACCATCTATTGTTAAAGCAACAAAATAAGTTCCTGAAGTATACAGGCCACCATTCCATTTAAAAGTATACGCGCCGCGTATTAAATAATCCCGGACCAGGTCTTCTACCAGCCTGCCGGAAATATCATAAATTACCAGTCTGATTTTTGAGTCCTGTGGGATACTGAAATCTATCGCAACGCTTGCATTAAATGGATTTGGATATGTTGTTATGATAGCATATTCTACTGGTTGAACAGCCTCATCAATTTTGGTCGTACCAGATGAATATGATATGAAGGACCCTGGGAGAGCACCAACTACATATTCTTGAATTACTGTCCCTTGAGTGTTGAATACCGTGACTGTATCCGGAGCCATATAATCTGTCGTGTGACCGAGGAAGATATGATCCTGGTAAGTGTATGCTGAATAGACACCGGGGATATCGCCTATTTGATTGATCTCATTTATATCGAGACTTGCTGTCAGGGCTGCAATTCCCCGCGGCACAGTCCGATAAACGATTCCATCAATTTCTAACAAATCAGCAGCGCCCAGATTGGTTGAATAATCATTATTGATAATATTACCATTTAAATGATTTATTAATGCCGTGCCGGAATTTGCATTCCAATTAGAATCATAATACTGGCAGGCGACAAAAATGGAATCACCAACGGCTAGCAGTGCTATTGGACCGGGTACCACCTGGAATGTATCGGCTGCTGCCAATGGATTCAGAAGATTATACTTCAGGACCATATCATTATTACTCCAATCCTGATACATGGAGCTGGAAACATACAGGTAGCCATCATGAACCAGTATAGCATCTGTCATAAGCCCGGGAGTTGGAATAGGATCTAATAAAGTATAACTCGAAAGATCAATTCGGATGATTCCTGCGGTGTTCCAATTGGTGAGATAGCCGACATTATCGTAAGTAGCAAAGTACCTGGGACTTGCTCCGGAAACATTGATAGTTGTAACAAATTCAAAGTCGTTTGACAAATTCACAACTTCGACAGTATTTGAATTGTTCATAACAATAAAAAGGTGGTCATCAGCGATATGTAATGACTGACCAGTATCACCGAGAGGATTGCTGTTTGGATCCCAGTGAACCGGACCCTGAACTGGTCCCAATTGATCGGAAAATTTCCAAAGGGTGGAATTGGGAGTCTGGAAATTTCCCTCACACAGAACATAAATATCAGTTTGCGCGAATAATAAGTTTATTGTGAGTATGATTGCTAATACAACGGATTGTTTTTTCATTGAATTTTCTCTCGCTTATCGCTCATAGGTTACTGTGAGTCGCCATGTTCGTCCCGGTTCGGGATAGCCCTGTACTGATTCATATATTTTATCTGTTAGATTTTCCAGACCGATTACTAAGTGCAGTTTACCTGAAAACACTTGGAATCGATATCCCGCACTAATTTGCTGCAGTGTCACCCCCGGTAAAATGATATCTTCCGGCCAACTGTAACGTGAAATCATTTCTGATGTGTGATGTGCTTGCCAGTGCAAGGTCCACCGCCTGGGTGACCACGTTAAAGCTGCTGCCCCAGTTTGCTGGGGGGTATATACCATTTGCTTTTTATAGTGGTCACCGGGTTCCAGATACTTTGCTCTTACTCGGCCCAAGGATAGAAATCCATCGATGGGTATTCGTTCAAATACCCAACGCCAGGATAGACGCCAGCCGGTGCGGGATACGGATTTGATATTTTTTGGGGACCAGTATGCACCCTGGGGAACCCATTGGATCAAATCTTTACTTTGCTTCGTAAATAACTGCACATTGAGGTTTCCCCATTTACTCATAACCAGTTCGCAGATCAGTGAATGATTGGTTGTGTGCTCAGCCTTGAGATCAATATTCCCACCAGGCACCCAGTATAATTCATTAAAGGTTGGATAGCGGATGGAATTACCGGTGCTGACCGTTGCTGTAAAATTAGTCAGTGATTCAGGTGACCATTCTGTGTTTACTTGACGGACAGATTCATCAACTTGCCCTCTGACAGAATAGTGTTGCCAGTCAGGCTTGATTGAAATTGACTTCAGTGGCGTCCAGGCTAATCCAATTGAGTTGACCAATGTATTGCGCTTCTGGAAACCAGCGTCCCGGCTGTTTAAATGATCGATGCTATATTTTAAACTGAAATCAATCGTGAAAGACCGGTTTAATTCAGTAGATTGATCAAAATTCAATGTATAAGATTCCAGCGAATGGGTGCTGTTAATATTATAGGTTTCATCCCGATAATGATCCTTTGATGACCGGCCGGAGATGCGGAAATGTCTTTGACTTTTAGTTGTTATCCATCCGGAAGTAGCTCCCCAAAATAGAATATAGTCATCCCGCCGTGCAGTGGAGGGAGAATAAACCAGTCCTGCAACACCGCGCTCCTGTTTCGAATAGAGAACTAAAAATTTAATAAATAATTGCTCCGAAAGAATCAGACTGCTATGGGTAGCAGCATAGTTTTGCTCAAAATGATTGTTTTGACGATTAAAAGTATCACCACGCCAGGTGACCGGGTAATTCCCGGAATCATTACGCTTTCCTACTAAAAATCGACTTGCCCATTTTGGCCCGGCAATTGTGGTTGCTATACTGGTAGCATGGTGGCCGAAACTACCAGTCGATAATTGTATTCTATGGCCGGTCGACCACGGATCCAATAATATTAATCCATCGCTCGCTCCGGTTTGCGAACCGGTGGCCACCGGGATAAAACGGGCTTGTTCGATAAATGGCAGTGGTAATTGAGAGATATCAGTCTCTCCGTTCTGGATATTTGTAATATCAAAACCCTGTACCAGAATTTTCGTATGGGAGGCTGGACCGCCATCCAGGCTGATTGTTTTAATACTGGCTGGACCGCCATAAGAACGGATAGACAAACCGGGAATTCCCTGCAGAAGCTGATTGTATTCTGTTTCACCTAGGTTGGCCGACTTAATTGCTGTGAAAAAATCCTGCCGCGAGTCTGGAACAGTTCTGCTGCCAAGTTCAGTGATTTGCGGTAAAATTATCGGATTCACGGACAATTGAATTATAAAAGATGTTTTTGACGGAAGTACTAGTTTCTTTACGTTATAGCCGTAACGGTTAACAATAATTGTATCACCGGCATTAAATGTTCCTGTAAAATTGAAATAACCGTTTTCATCGCTGATAGTCCATTTCCCGGAAGTACTGTGTTGGACAATAGCGTAAGCTACCGGTGTCCCTTTTTCGGAAACAATCGTCCCCAACCACGGTGATTGGGCTGAAAGCATTCCCAACAGGAATGATAAAGAAAATGTTCTACACACAAAAAATCCCGATAATGATCGGGATCAAAAGGCGTGTACGATATTTTTTCTGTTCTGAAGTAAATAATCGCGGCATGACTTTTAACCCGCAAGTCTGACGATAGCAAGATCGGACGATATGTATCCTGACTTACGCCTCTAAGGTAAACATCCGCCTTCTCGTCTGTTAATTGGGACAATGGCTAAATGGATGTGCCTCCGCGCTTACAGTAGCGGGAACTGTGCCTGAATTTCACAGGCTTCCTTACCGTCATTAATCTATCGGTGTGTGAAATAACTATTGAAGCTTACGATTAAAAACATAAGATATAAAGTGAATTGCCAAATCTTTGAATATTTTTTATTTTATTCTAAGTTCCTATGGTTGAATAGGTAGTCAAATTTTGTCGAAAAAATTATAGCTATTTATTTCCCAGAGAAGTATTATCGTCGAAATCTTGTTAAAGGGTAGGGCATGTTATATCGGTTTATCAAAAAGTTAGCAATTCTGGCAATCAAGCTGTTTTATAACCAGATCGGCATCAAAAACCTGAGAAATATACCGGGGAGCGACCCGATAATTTTTGCCGCTAATCATCCTAATACCATGATGGACCCATTGCTAATTGGGTATGCCACGCCGCGTGATATGTATTTTCTGGCAAAAAGCACTTTATTCAAGCGTCCGGTAACCAACTGGTTATTGACAAAATTGAGGATCATCCCGGTTTACCGCCGAGAAGAAAGTCCGGACAAAATGGATAAAAATGTGGCGATGTTTGAAAGATGTTACCAACTGTTGGAAGAAGGTAAATGCGTTCTAATCTTTCCTGAAGGTACATCGCTGGCTGATCGTACCTTGAACCGCATTAAAACCGGTGCTGCACGAATTGGATTTGGAACAGAGGCACGAAATAATTTCAAGAGTAAGGTTAAAATCATACCGGTGGGCTTGAATTATTCCGATGTTGTCCGTTTTCGCAGCGATGTTTATATCCGGTTTGGTCAACCGATCGATCTCACGGATTTTGCCGATGTTTATCACGAAGACGAAGTTGAGGCTGTACATCTCGTAACCCAGCAGATTGAAACAGCTCTGCAAAAACTGACGACTACCCTAAAAGAACTGGATATTGAAGCTATCGTTATAGGACTGGAAACCATCTATAAAAAGGAACTTATCGTTGATCAGGGCATGAAGATCCGCGATAAAAATGATGATTTCGCAGTGACTAAAGGTTTAATTAAAGCAGTGGAATGGTTTTTTGAACATCAGCCGGATCGTGTTGAAAATTTAAAGAAATTACTATCCCGTTATTTGAATAATTTGGAGCACTTGAACCTAAGAGATGAATTCCTGTCGCCGACTAGACGAAGTGTCACTCTCTGGCGACGTATCCAGGCTTTTTTATATTTAGTATTAGGCTTCCCGTTTTACATCTATGGTTTAATCAATAATTATTTTCCATATCAGGTGCCACGCTGGTATACGAACCGGTTTGCACCGGTCCGGGAATGGTATGCCCCAATGAAATTAATTGCCGGTACTGGTGTATTTATCTGCTATTATGGATTGATGATAACCATCGTAGCCCTGTTGAGCGGAAATACTTTAATTACCGTAATTTATGCTTTGACATTGATTCCCAGTGGTAATTTTGTATTGCGATATATGAAAAGAGCTAAAAAATACCAGCAGCACTTGCGATTTATCAGCATTTTCTATAAAAAAAGAGCCCTGATTTTTAAGATTATTGAACAACGTATGCAACTGATCGGTTTTTTGAATGATGCCAAAAAAGACTATATGGCCTCAATTGCAGATGAGCAAAAAAAGATAAAGAAACAGTAATATATTTCATCTGAGTACCATTTCTTT
>DAOWAH010000443.1 GCA_030634675.1 Fidelibacterota bacterium | reverse complement strand
TTAAACGGTTTATCTTGACTATTTTATCTATTACCCTAACCCGGATGCGCTCACCCGAGGTAAATCGCCACCACACCCATCAGTGTAGCAAACTTTAGCAGTTTCGCTGAAAAAGCGGCCCGATCAGCCCCGGGGGATTTAATCAGGACGTAGATCATATAAAACAGCGGGGTGATCACTCCAATCAGGGCAACAATGAGGTAATGCCAACTGTAATAACCAGTAATAAATGGGAACAGGGTTCCAACCGCCACCAGAAAGGCCAGGTTGATTGCAGTCATTATCGCAGCGGATTCTCCCACCAGCAGAGGAAATGTCCGCAGGCCGGATTTTTCATCACCTTCCATATCGGCAATATCTTTCACCATCTCCCGGACCAGCGTCAGACTGAACGCCAAGGCTGCCGGTATTAGCAATGGAGCAGGATTGCTAACCGCCGCTCCAGCAAAAAGAAAAGCCAATCCCAGTATCATAGCTACGGCAATATTGCCAATCAGAGGTTGACCTTTTAGAACCGGTGTGTAAAAGGCCAACAAAGGTAAAGCCCCGAATAGCGCCAGGAAACGAGCGCCCCAGTTCAGGTTAAAAGCTAACATTGTTCCGATTACAAACAGCGCAACTCCAATCCATTTTGCCGTTTCCAGGCGCACCAACCCCGTGACCAACGGCCGGTCGGGCCGATTAATTTTATCAATTGCGTAATCGCAATAATCATTGATAGCATTGGCGCCGGCATTATAACAAACCACTAACAGAGCAGCGGAAATAATCGTTGCCGTCTGGCGTAGTTCGCCGGCAATAGCTGCTCCGATAAAGACTGCAAAAGCGCCAATCAGCAGATTGAGTGGACGCAAGAGTCGAATGTGGGCAATTATTTTATTCATGGGTTCAATTAACTGCGAGTTTAACTTAAAAATAGAATGCTATTTTAGTAAAGTGAAGCTATTAATAGTTAGTTAGTCGTTACCTTACTTCCACTTTCAGCACTCGGTCATCACCATTATAATCTTTTATCAATTCAACGGATAAGAATTTATCAGTCGCAAAGATAGCGGCTGCCAGCTGTGGATGGTTCCCCAACCCTGTTTCCAGCACTAACCAGCCACCGGGTTCGATCAAACCGGGTGCAGTCTCCCGTAAACGGCGGTAAAATTGCAGTCCGTCCTGATTGTCGGTCAAGGCGGACTCAGGTTCATATTCCCTTACTTCCGGCATAAGTGTGTTTTTTTCAGCCCGCGGAATATAAGGTGGATTGGATACCACAAAATCGAATTTTGTATCCGGCTTTTCCAACAGAAAATCCATTAGCCGGAATTCAATATTGCCAACATCATTGTCAAGGGCATTACTGTGGGCCAGATCCAAGGCTGCTTGTGAGTTGTCGATAGTTAGTATTTGTGCTCCTGGTAATTCTTTCGCCAGGACGACCGCGATGCAACCCGAACCGGTACCGACTTCCAGAATTCGGGGCGCCGTAGCCCCATTAATTAGTTCAAGTACAACCTCCACAAGCCTTTCGGTCTCAGGCCGGGGGATCAACACATTACGATTAACTTTAAAGGTCAATCCATAGAATTCAGCGCTACCGGAAATATACTGTAAGGGTTCGTGATTAATGAGCCGCTTCACCCAAGCGCGCAACTG
>DAOWAH010000265.1 GCA_030634675.1 Fidelibacterota bacterium | reverse complement strand
TCAATATCCCAATGACCATTGACCAATGACGAGAATATTATGAGTGAAAAGAAACCAACTCCCGGAGAATTACGGCGGCAAAAGGTGGCCCGGAAAAAGACTGTTGCTGAGTCAGTGGTAGTGGAAGAACCAACATCCAAATCTGGCGAACTGGAAAGAATAATAGAAAAGGCTGAACCTCAACCTTCAAAGCCTGATCCCCAAACCCTGACCCCTGACACCCGCTATCCAGCCATTGCCCTGATCGAGTATTCCAGCGTAACCACCGGGATTCTCTGTGGCGATGCCATGATCAAGCGAGCGCCGATTGCGGTGATTAAGTCAGGAACGGTCCACAATGGTAAATATCTGGTGTTGATCGGTGGCAGCGTCGGCGCGGTAGAAGAAGCTTATGCCGAGGGACTACAGGTCGGTGGAACCCAGGTGGTGGATTCGGTGATCCTGCCGGTGGTTCACGAGCAAGTCCACGATTCTGTGCTGGGTAAGCGACGCAAATGCGAACCGCAGGCCTTGGGCATCTGCGAGACCTTTACCGTGGCGGCCACCCTGCGCTCCGCCGATGCGGGCATGAAAGGAGCTGAAGTCAATATTGTTGAGATCCGTTTGGCAGACGATATCGGTGGCAAGGCGTTCACGATTTTCAACGGTGATCTGTACGAAGTGGAAGCGGCGGTGCGAATCGCCCGGGCGGCCTGCACCAGCGCCGAGAACTGGCTGCGGGAGACGATCATCCCTAACCTGCACCCGGAGATGGCGGCCCAGGTGGATACCACCACTTATTTTGGTCGGGCCAGTCTGGATAAATTGGCGGATGGTGAATGAAGCTGGGTAAAATAATCGGTACTCTGACTCCTTGCGTTGTGTATGACGGATTGGAAGGGATTCCAATGCTGGTGATGCAGCCTCTGGATAAGAATCAACAGCCAGTCAAATCACCGGTGATCGCCGCCGACAGTACCCGCATGGCTGGACCGGGCGAACTGGTGTATTACGAAAGCAGTCGTGAGGCTGCTCTACTCATGGATCCCTGGTTCGTCCCTGTAGATCATGCCGTGGTGGGCATCGTGGACGATGTGCAGCTTTACGATGGGGATGAACAATGATTCTGGGGCGCGTCTGCGGAACGATCCATTCCACTATCAACCATAAATTTTATGAGAACCGTCGCCTGTTAGTAGTGGACAAGCTGGGCTTGGATGACAAGCCAACCGGCGATTATGTAATTGCTGTGGACTGGGTGGACAGCGGTGCCGGTGAGACAGTGCTGGTGATCGATGAAGGCAATTCCGCTCGCCAGGTGGTGGACGATCCCATGGGGCCGATCCGATCGATTATTGTGGGTGTGGTTGATGAAGTGAACTTAGATTAACGATTACTAATTCTCGTGCAATTGAATAGATCATATTTTCCCTTATGAAATCTAAATCTACGCGCCTCCATCTTCAATTTTCCTGAAAGATGATTTATTATATCAACAAATGAATCATGAAATCTATCGCCAATGATAATACCTTTGATAAAATCCTTAATAGGAATTGTTAAATAGTTAATATCATCGTTTTCTTTAATTAGGATAATTCGAAATTCATTTTCTTGTTCAAAATCCGTATGTTTTAAAAAATAGATGTTATTTTTGTTGTTATGCAAATGTGTTATTGCATCATCTTCGTAATTAACACTATTGGATATATTTTGATGAATCATATATCTTGACCTAGGTATTTCACCTTTATATGCTACATAATCACTAAATAGATATTTATACTTCAGATGATTCTTGATATAGTACAGTAATTTTTCTTTAGAGAATACTAAACAAACACCTTCGTTGTTGTCACTGTATTGAGCCCACATTCTCGGCTTATAATAACCCGGCAGTTTTTCATTGCTTTGGCAAAAGCAACACACTTTGGAATTAAATCGAATAATATGTTCTAAAATTTCAACGACGGATGCTTTTGAAAATCCATTGTCTTGTAGTAACGATCCAAAAGACCAAGAGTCATAAATATCTTGGTATCGGTATTCATTAGGATCATTCATTCTAGAATAAGGAGAAAATCGTAAAGATCCTTCAAATAGTATATTTTCTATAGCTACCTTGGCAGAAGTGAAATGGAATGAAGCATCATTGGTTTCGAGATAATCTTCAAATTTGGGCATTACCCATTAGTCCAATCTTTCTTGCTTATAAACCCTGTCAAATAAGCTATCAATGAGTTATTTTCTTTTCCCATCAAACTCGTACTTCTCAAAAAATGATGGATAAAGAGAATCATATTTGATTTGATCCAGTGGAATTAAATAAACTGATTCTGGATTTCTCGGTCTTCCGCCCAATCCGATTGCAATTATTGTTTAATAGTTGGGATTGGCTTTTTTGTATCGCTTGAACTGGTAGGGCTTACACCAATTCAGTTTACCGTCCCATAAGCGTTCCCGGTATTTGGCCTCCACAAAAAATTCTTCCCCGGTTTTAAGATTTCTGAACAAATAATCAGGATATAGTGACGACTCAACATAATCCTTTTTGTTTTCATTATAGTCATAGGTTTTCATGACCAATTCGTACTTAGAAGGCATAAAGACTTTATCACGAATACATCTTTCGAATTCCTCACCTTTGATAAATGAAGATGGCTTAGATATCTCTAAATAGAATGCCTTCAAAGCATTATATATTCTTTTAACAAACCAATATATGTTTCGCATAATTGAGACTCTATCAGTTAATTATTTCCCTCGCCAAGTTACACCCGTCAAAGCGTTTGATAACAACATATAAAGATAGGTGTTCTGTTTTAACTGATTACACTGCATTGCGGTGTAACCCGATTAGAAGGTTTTAAATACCACCGGCTGGGTCCAAGCCATCTCATATTCACCCAGCTGATGAGGATTGGCTTTGATTTTGGAGGAAGTAATTTTGGCTCGTACAAATAGCAGATCGGTGTCCACTTTGAATCGAGCGGTTGTACCGGTGGTGGACTGTAACACGCTGGTGGCTTGATCATCCTTGGTGGCACCTATAAACTGAATGGAATACTCAATACCAGGTTCAGTTTGCACCTCAACAATTAGATTATTATTCTGGAAATCGATTGCTGCAAGAATTATTCCGGTGGAAGAGTAGAATTGACCGGCCTCAAACGCAAGAATCAAATCAGAAGCCGTAAGCGAAGCGGCATTCACCATTACCCAGCCCCGCCCGGGATTGACATGCTCATGACCAAACT
>DAOWAH010000187.1 GCA_030634675.1 Fidelibacterota bacterium | reverse complement strand
TATCTTGCAATACATTTCAAAACCAACGGTGGCAATCTGGCCGCTTTGTTCAAAGCCAAACAGGTTTCCGGCACCGCGTATTTCCAGATCTTTTAAAGCGATATCATAGCCTGCCCCAAGATTGGAAAAATACTCAATCGCCTTAAGGCGCTGATAAGCATTTTTAGTCAACTTGATGTTTTTAGGAATAACCAGAAGACAATACGCTTGGCGATTACTGCGCCCTACGCGACCCCGAATTTGATAGATCTGAGCTAAACCGAAACGATGAGAATCGTTGATGATGACCGTGTTAGCATTGGCGATATCGAGACCGGATTCAATGATTGTTGTACAAATTAAAATATCAATTTCAGCACTAAAAAAGGCCAGCATGGTGGATTCCAAAAGCCGACTGGACATTTGACCATGGGCAATTGCAACGTTTTTATCCGGAAAGAAAGACCGGATTTTTTCCTGGTAAAAGGGTAATGTTTCAATATTATTTTGTAAAAAGAAGACTTGACCAGCACGATTGAGCTCGAGCTCAATCGCCGCAACCATAACTTCCCAGTTGAAAAAATGAATCGACGTACGAATAGGCAGACGTTCTTTCGGGGGTGTCTCAATTTTGCTTATATCGCGGATACCGATCAAAGACTGCTGTAAAGTGCGGGGGATGGGGGTAGCAGTCAAAGTCATCACATCGACATTCTTTTTTAACTGTCTGATTCGTTCTTTATGGCGGACACCAAAGCGATGCTCTTCGTCGATAATGAGTAAACCTAACTGTGGTATGTCGATATCAGCTGAAAGTAGTCGGTGGGTCCCCACGATCATATCAATCGTGCCCACTGACAGATTCCGAATAATTTCTTTCTGCTCTTTGGGAGTACGAAAACGCGACAGTAATTCCACTCGAACCCCAATCGGATCGAGACGGCTTTTTGAGGTCAAATAATGCTGGTCGGCCAGGACGGTAGTCGGCGCGAGGAAAGCCACCTTATATCCGCTACTGATAACACCCAGGGCTGTTCGTAGGGCAACCTCGGTTTTCCCAAAACCCACATCCCCACAAATCAGACGATCCATCGGCGTTGTTTGCTTTAAATCGTTCAGCGAATTTTCAATGGCAGAGGCCTGGTCCGGTGTTTCTTCATAAGGGAAAGAGGTTTCCAGCTCAAAGAGCAATTCCCGATCTGGTTGATATTCAAAACCGCGGGGCTGACTCCGCTGGGCATAAAGGTTTAATAATTCCTTAACGACGGCAGAAGCGGATTTCCTGGTTCTAAATTTTTGCTGTTCCCACTGGGTTGTGCCCAACCGCGATAACTTAGGGTCCGCATCGCCGGCCGAGATGTATTTATGTACCCGGGAAAATTTATCCACAGGAACATAGACCACCCCGCCATCAGCGTATTCGATGCTAATGCATTCCTGAGTTGCGGTTTTACTTTCGATTTGCTTCAATCCACGGTATAGGCCGACCCCGAAATCTTGATGAACCAGAAAATCTCCCCAATCCAATGATTCTAATGAACTTAATTGCTTGTGAGCGGCTTTGTCAGGTAGAGCAGACCAGCGCTGTTTATGTCCTGATGATATCTGAAATAATTCAGCATAGGTATAGCCTGCCAAACGGTAGTCGGGCAACATAAAACCTTTTTGCAGCGGGGCTGCTAAATACTGCGGTTTGAAAGGCAGTTTTTTATCCAGAGATTCAATTTGTTCTTTTGAATCGGCGAAAACAAACAAGTGGTTACCGAATTGCCGGTAAGCGGTGGTCAGAATTTCCAGCTTAGCTTCCCAGGTTTGGCGTACAAAAGATGTAGACTGGCAATTAATTAAGTCCGGTTTAAGGTTGGCGGAAGTTCCGAGATAATAACCTTGAGTATTTTTATCAATGAATAGTGATAGAAACCCGCTGGGAAGAGCCGTGGATAAGGATATTGAAGAACTCGACGGGGCGGTTGGTGGTGGCAAGATTTCAAGTTTTTTTAATTTAGTCTCCGTGCGCTGAGAAAGGGGGTTGAAAGAACGCAGGGACTCAATCTCGTCGCCAAAAAGTTCTATCCGGGTGGGTAAACCGGCCGATAAAATAAATATATCCAGAATACAACCGCGTACAGCATAGCTTTTAGGGGTATACACATGGTCAACGCGTTCATAACCCCAATTATCAAGCGTCTCTATTAGTCTACCGATATTAAGCTTAGAAGCCACTGACATAGAAAAACCGGCTTCGTGATCGGTGCGGACCAGAGGAAGCTTTAATGCGCTGGGCGTGGTAAAAACCAGACCACTAAAATCTTGGCTGATATTATCGATCAATTCTGCCTGATAACGTTCCCAATCCGGTGTAAAACCGGGAACCCGCGAGACAGAATCACTTGGCTCGGGAAAATAAAAGATGTTCTTATTAATCAGGTTAAATAGTGTGCGATAAAAAAGCTCACTTTCAGACTGATCATCACCGATACAAATTAGCGGTTGTTTGCTTTTTTGCCAAAGCGATAGAGTTATCAGTGAAGCCAGCGGCTGGTTAAATCCGCTGCAGGCATAGAGCCTGACTTGCGAAAGCGCTGCTGCAAGTTGAGATATTTCTGAGACACGATTTATAGCAGAAAAAAATGTGTGCAACCCGGCCGGTAATGTTTCACGTGAAACCATCAGCTTCGTT
Source organism: Fidelibacterota bacterium (assembly GCA_030634675.1). The sequence continues at coordinate 1,724 of DAOWAH010000187.1, read as the reverse complement.
TGGCTAATACCACTGAAAGGATGGCAATATCGGCTGGCGACACGCCGGATATCCGCATGGCCTGGCCGAGGGTCTCGGGACGAACAGTTAGAAGTTTTTCCCGTCCTTCGTTTGAGATGGCCGCGGCCTGGGTATAATCGAAAGAGTCAGGTATATGGTAAGCTTCCTGCTGCTTCATTTTTTCAACCTGCTTGTTTTGACGGGTAATATATCCGGCATATTTAATTTCTGTTTCAGCCTCGGTAATTATTTCGTCATTTATTCCACTGGGGTAACCGGATATGTGGATATGTTTGAACAGTCGTTTTGGTAACATGTCGACTTTAATGCCAGGGCGTTTCAGCAGGTTGGCAGCCCTGGTTGGCTCAGTTATTAACGATTCACCGGCTTCTGCCAGGGCTGGATTTATTTCAGTCGGTTTAACAAGCCCGGACAAGGAAACCGAAAAATGGTCAGTTAAGGCTAGTTTGGTTTTAATCAATTCATGTGTTTCTACTGTGATTAGATCAAAAGACCGGGCTTTATCCACTAAGCGACGGTCTGCGTTGGAGTAGCGTAATAACAAGCGGTATTCTGCCCGGGAGGTAAACATTCGGTATGGTTCAAGTGTATCTTTGGTTATCAGATCGTCAATCAAAACACCGATATAGGCCTCGTTGCGCCCCAGGACCAGTGGTGTTTTATCGCGCAGATACATGACTGCATTAACTGCCGCAACCAACCCCTGCACGGCGGCTTCTTCGTAGCCCGATGTCCCGTTGATCTGTCCCGCGAGAAACAAACCCGCGACCAACTTGGATTCAAGTGTGGCGCGGAGTTGTGAAGGGGCGAAAAAATCATATTCTATGGCATATCCCGGGCGGAAAAAACGCACTATTTCCAAACCGGGTATTTCCCGAAGAGCAGCTAACTGTACATGCTCGGGTAAACTGGTAGAAAAACCGTTGGCATAGATTTGTTCGGAACCGGTCCATTCCGGCTCCAGGAATAAAGTGTGGGAATCATGATGAGCAAAGCGAAATAGTTTGTCTTCAATTGATGGGCAGTAACGGGGACCAATACCGTTAATGTCTCCGGAAAATAGCGGCGCATCGGCAATATTAGCATGTATTAACTCGTGACAGGCGGCATTCGTGCGAATTGTATGACAAGGAATATCAGGAGGATTAAAATCAGTGGTTCGATAAGAAAAGGGTGTGGGGTGGTGATCGCCTCGAACGATAGTGGCTTTTGAAAAATCAATTGTTGATTTCATCAACCGGGGCGGGGTACCAGTCTTTAGTCTTCCTGCTCGCAAGCCGCGCGCTACCAGTGCCTCCGTTATTCCCTGGGCAGCCGATTCCCCCATTCTGCCAGCCGGGATTTTCCGCTGGCCGATGTGAATCAAACCGTTGAGAAAAGTACCACAAGTGAGAATAGCAGCCCTGGTATCGATTAGGGTTCCATCGTCGAGTACGACACCTTTAAGTGTGCCGCTTGAATCCCGGATATCAACGACTTCATTCTCAATAACCGTGATATTCGGATGTTCCAAAAGCGCTTGCCGGACCAGCGCCTCATAGCGGCGTTTATCAATCTGTGCCCGGGGCGACCAGACGGATCGACCCTTTGAGCGGTTCAGGATTTTAAACTGAATCCCGGCCTGATCGGTTGCCAACCCCATAATGCCACCCAGCACATCCAACTCACGTACCATTTGACCTTTTGCCAATCCACCAATCGCC
>DAOWAH010000451.1 GCA_030634675.1 Fidelibacterota bacterium | reverse complement strand
ACGGGTTGCGTGTTGCGAGTTACGTGGTGCGAGTTTCGGGTTCCGGGTTCCGGGTTGCGAGTTACGCGTTCCGGGTTACGGGTTGCGCGTTACGGGTTGCGAGTTACGAGTTCCACAATTAGCGTGTTAAGAATTAATCACGAATACACAGAAGTTGTCAAGAAATTGCATCACGCTATGATGATCGACAATCCGGCGAATAGTAGGACGGCAAAAATGAATATTTTAAATCGATATTCATCGATTTGGTGATGCAGCCATTCACCCAGCATGATGCCGATTACTATCACCGGTAGAAGAATAATCAATAATTTAATTGAATCGGCAGTCATTTTTCCCGTAATAATATAAAAAACAGTCAGGATGATGCTGAAGATGAACCACACGGCTCCCAGCGTGCTTCTGAATACCGACTTCGACAGATTTAATTTGCCGACAACATAAATCAACAGGGGACCTCCGGAGGCATAGATACCATGGATAAATCCCGCAGCAGTGATGTAGGCAGCCGATTTCAGACTGGAGAGAACACCTTGATCCTGTTTTCTGCGAAAAAGGCGGTAAAGCTCACGGATGGAGAGCACAATTACGAGAAAACCAAAGATTTTTTCAAGAACAGCGCCCTGAATAAAATGAAAAGCCACCAGCCCGGCCAGTAAACCGATTCCCATAGCTGGAATAATCGTCCGATATAAAAGTGATTGGTTGATGTGTTGATGGTGACGGGTGACAATATACAGATTTACCAGCAGATCCAGCGATACGAGTACCGGCAGTAATACGCCTATGGGATACAGGTGAACACCCAATGTCAATGCCAGGATCGTGCTTCCGAACCCGGACATGGCCTGGATGGAATAAGAGATCAGTACAATAAGCGCGAGCCAGACTAGATTGCTATCCATTAAACCATTTCCCTGCGGATTCCCATTTTGTTAAATCTAACCAGTGTCACGATGAAAGACACAGCCGAATTAATTTGTCAACAAGCGCTTTCATCTGTTGATCAATCAAATATTGTTATGTTATCGTTTTCTTTCAATTGGAGAAATAATTTGGGCTGGCCTATACAACGGGGATGTAAATGAAATTTGAATTCAGTGATGAAGCCACCTTTCAGGAGTACTTCGGTCCCGCGCATGATATGGTCCGACGATCGGTGAAAGAGTTCGTTGACAAGGAAATTGTGCCCCATATTGACGATTGGGAGGAAATGAATGAATTTCCCCGTGATCTGTATCAGAAAGCCGGCGATGTCGGGATCCTGGGAATCGGCTATCCGGAAGAATACGGTGGAACCCCCGGGGATATCTTTTTTCAAATTGCGGCCTGGGAAGAAATAATGCGGTGCGGATCCGGTGGGGTTGCCGCTGGTCTGGGTTCTTTGAATATCGCCATTCCCCCGATTCTCAGCCATGGGACCGATGAGCAAAAAGAGCGTTTTGTCAAACCGGTAATTTTAGGCGACAAAATTTCCGCCCTGGCCATCACCGAACCGGGGGGCGGTTCGGATGTGGCCGGCCTGCAGACCTCGGCGGTACGCAAGGAGGATCATTATATTGTCAACGGCAGTAAAACATTTATCACCAGCGGTTGCCGT
>DAOWAH010000108.1 GCA_030634675.1 Fidelibacterota bacterium | reverse complement strand
GGTGAAGTCAAATCGGAACTGAAACCAACCATGGCCATGAATTCAATGCCGGGACACGACAGCCATGAATGATATTGAGCGCTTGTCCGTGCTGGACCGAATTATTAAATACTGCATCGAGAATAAGCTGATCGTCGCTATGGTACTGCTGGCGCTGATCGGCTGGGGCATCATCGTGGCGCCCTTCGATTGGGATCTGCCCGGTCTGCCCCGTGACCCGGTCCCGGTGGATGCCATCCCTGACATTGGTGAAAATCAGCAAATCGTTTTCACCAAATGGATGGGACGTTCACCTCAGGATGTGGAAGACCAGATATCTTATCCGCTGACGGTAGCCCTTTTAGGCTTGCCGGAAGTGAAAACGATCCGCTCCTATTCTATGTTCGGATTTTCTACCATCTATGTTATTTTCAAAGAACAGGCTGAATTTTACTGGACCCGCAGCCGGATACTGGAAAAACTGAATTCATTACCATCCGGCACCTTGCCGCCCGGTGTCCAGCCTGGTTTGGGACCGGATGCCACCGCTTTGGGACAGGTCTACTGGTACACCCTGGAAGGTCGTGATGAAGACGGCAACCCCGCCGGTGGTTGGGATTTGCAGGAACTGCGCTCAATTCAAGACTGGTATGTGCGCTATGCCCTGCAGTCAGCGGATGGCGTTTCAGAAGCGGCATCGATTGGTGGACATATCAAGGAATACCAGATTGATGTTGATCCGGCTGCGATGCGGGAACATGGAATCCGTTTAACCGAGATCTTTCAGGCTGTTCGCAATTCAAATCTGGATGTGGGCGCCCGGACGATTGAAGTCAACCGGGTGGAATATGTTGTTCGTGGCCTGGGATTTATTAAGTCGCTGGAAGATATTGAGTACACAGTCATCAAGTCGGTCGATAATGTTCCCATCTATATCAAGGATGTGGCCAGTGTCGTGCTGGGACCGGCCTTGCGGCGGGGCGTGCTGGATAAGGAAGGGACCGAAGTGGTCGGCGGCGTAGTAGTCGTACGTTATGGCGAAAATCCGTTGGCAACGATTAAAAATATAAAAGCCAAGATCGAGGAAATAAGCCCGGGGTTGCCATCCAAAACTTTACCGGACGGCCGCACTTCACAGGTCACAATCGTCCCGTTTTATGATCGCACCGGATTGATTTACGAAACCCTCGGTACTTTGAATCACGCCCTGCGCGATGAGATCCTGATCACGATAATCGTAATTCTGCTGATGGTGATGCACCTGAAAACATCCCTGCTTATCACCGGCTTACTGCCCCTGACGGTATTAATGGTATTCATCGGGATGAAAATGTTCGGCGTAGAGGCCAATATTGTTGCGCTATCGGGAATAGCAATTGCCATTGGAACGATCGTGGACATGGGAATCGTGGTTTCGGAAAACATGTTAAGACATCTCGATCAGGCCAGTGAGGATGAGAACAAACTAAACGTATTATTCCGGGCCGCTTCAGAGGTTGGTGGAGCAGTCTTGACCGCCGTTTCTACTACGGTAGTGAGTTTTTTACCAGTGTTCACCATGGAAGCAGCGGAAGGTAAATTATTCAAACCGCTGGCCTATACCAAAACCTTCGCATTGATTTCCTCGGTCATTATTGCTCTTACAGTCCTGCCACCACTGGCGCATGTGTTATATGGCAGCAAGGTGAAAAGTAAACGCTTGAAGCAAATTCTCAATGGACTGACAATCCTGATTGGTTTTGTGATTATGTTTGTTGTCAAGTGGTGGATGGGCGTTATTGTAATTGCCTTCGGTGTGTTCCCATTTATAAAGCGATACATCAAGACCACTGTCAATGAAAAAATACCTATTGCGGTCAATCTATTTGCAATAGTTCTGGTGGGAGCCATACTGGCTGGTACCTGGGCACCCCTGGGGTATGACCGCAGTTGGTGGGCTAATGCAGGTTTTGTAGCATTGTTGTTGACTGTAGTCATGGGTGTGATAATGCTTTTTACCCGGGTTTATCCCCGTTTACTGCGCCAAGCATTGGATCATAAAATCCTTGCTATGTCAGTCCCGGGATTATTGATTATAATCGGATTCACTGCCTGGCTGGGTTTCGGTAATCTGACCGGCTTCCTGCCGAATTTCATGAAATCGAACCAGGTATATCAGAGTTTAACGCATAATTTTCCGGGTCTCGGCAAGGAATTCATGCCGCCTCTGGATGAAGGCTCATTTCTATACATGCCCACCACCATGCCCCACGCCGGGATTGAAGAGGCCACCGATGTCTTGAGCCTGCTGGACCGTGCGCTTTACACAGTGCCGGAAGTTGAGATGGTGGTTGGCAAATTGGGGCGGGCCGAAACGCCGTTGGATCCGGCACCGATCTCGATGATCGAAACGGTGGTTAATTATAAATCGGAATATATAACCGATGCAGATGGCAATCGCTTAACATTCAAGGTTGACAGCAATGGCGAATTTTTTCGCGATCAAAACCATGAATTGATTCCTGACCAGCACGGTAAACCTTTCCGGCAGTGGCGCGATCATATTCGAACCAACCGGGATATCTGGGACGAACTAGTGAAGGTGGCCCGGATCCCCGGCACCACTTCAGCGCCCCGGTTGCAACCGATCTCAGCCCGGATCGTGATGCTGCAAAGTGGAATGCGTGCGCCGATGGGAATCAAGGTCAAGGGACCGAACCTGGAAACGATTGAGAAAGTAGGTCTGGATCTTGAGCGATTCCTTAAAGAAGTACCTTCAGTCGAAGCGGCTGCAGTATTCGCAGACCGGATCGTTGGTAAACCCTATCTGGAGATAGAGATTGACCGCCGGGCAATTGCCCGCTACGGAATTCCTTTGAAACGGGTACAGGATGTGATCGAAGTCGCCATTGGTGGCAAACAGATCACGACGACGGTTGAAGGACGCGAACGGTATCCGGTCAGAGTGCGATATTTACGCGAGTTACGGGGGACAATCGAATCTTTGACCGATATCCTGGTTCCGGCCAACGATGGTGCCCAAATTCCGATTGGTCAACTGGCACAAATCAATTATGTGCGCGGACCGCAGGTCATCAAAAGCGAAGATACCTTCCTGATCGGCTATGTTCTGTTTGATAAAAAAGAAGGCTGGGCTGAGGTTGACGTTGTCGAGCAGACTCAGCGCTTTTTACAGATGAAGATTGACAATGGTGAGCTCGTTATCCCCGCTGGAGTCAGCTATAATTTTGCCGGTTCTTATGAAAATCAAATACGAGCCATGAAAAAACTGAGAATAATTCTACCGCTGGCATTATTTGCCATATTCATGATCCTCTATCTGCAATTTCGCCGGGCGTCGACGACCGCGATAGTATTTTCCGGAATCATGGTAGCCTGGGCCGGAGGTTTCACCATGCTCTGGCTGTACGGCCAGGATTGGTTTCTGAATTTCAGTCTGGCAGGTATCGACATCAGAGGATTATTCCAGATTCACCCGGTCAATCTCAGTGTCGCAGTGTGGGTCGGTTTCCTGGCTTTGTTCGGTATCGCCAGTGATAACGGGGTGATCATAAGTACCTACCTGGACCAAAGTTTTGCGAAACGTAAACCACGAACCATTAAGGAAGTGCGAGAGGCAACAATATTCGCCGGTACACGGCGGGTGCGTCCGGCCATGATGACGGCCGCCACTACTATTCTGGCTTTAATACCGGTACTGACTTCAACCGGACGTGGCTCGGATGTGATGGTGCCAATGGCTATCCCTTCATTTGGAGGAATGGTATTTGTTATTCTGACCACTTTTGTAGTACCGATCTTGTATTCGACTTTGGCTGAACGGCGTGTTAATAAAGAAAATCGCTCAGGATAAAGGAATATGGCAACAACTATTCTAAGAATCAAAAACATGGTGTGTCCCCGCTGCCTAAAAGTTGTCAGTGAAGAATTGGCAAAACTAGGCTATCAAGCTACTGTCGAACAACTTGGTATTGCAAAACTGGATCATCCTGTTGAGCAAGTTGATATCAATAGGATTAGCCAGGTTTTAGAAAAAAATGGTTTTGAATTGCTGATTGAAAAATCTGCCAAGATAATTGAAACAATAAAAACACTGATAATTGAACTAATATATCAGGATCAATTGGAATCTTTGTCCGTGAACCTTTCTGATTATCTGGCTCGCCGACTGAATCACGATTATTCCTACCTGAGCTCCCTGTTTTCAGCGGTTGAAAGCATTACCATCGAGAAATACTTCATTCTACAGAAGATTGAACGAGTAAAGGAGCTACTGATCTATGATGAACTGACTTTATCTGAAACGGCCTACCGTCTGGGATATAGTAGTGTTCAACACCTGTCAAATCAATTTAAAAAGGTCACCGGAATGAGTCCCACGCATTTTAAATCATTACGCACCCAGACCAGAAAAACACTGGATAAAATAGGTCAATAATTAAATGTTACACATATCAACAATAATTCTGTAACGATCAGATCACCACAGAAAGTGAAATTAGATCGGAAATAAGGTTAGAAAATGATGAATCTTGAAAATCGACTGCTACAAATGAGCAGAATCTTTCCGACCTTTGATTATCTAAAAATAACCAGGAGTGAATGATGAAAGATCCTGTCTGTGGTATGACCGTTGAACGTGAATCGGCAATAGCAATTGCATCCTATAATAATCATGAATATGGATTTTGCTCTAAACATTGTCATAGCGCTTTCACCAAAAATCCACAAAAGTATACCGATACAAACGTGATGGATAGTCATACTCATCAGCACAATCACCAGCAGGTTGAGGATGTTATTTACACCTGTCCGATGCACCCTGAAGTACGTCAATCCGGCCCGGGGACATGTTCCCAGTGCGGTATGGCATTGGAACCACTGGAGCCATCAATCCCAAAAATTGAAGTTGAGTATACTTGTCCAATGCACCCGGAAATAGTACAGCCTGAACCAGGCGCTTGCCCTAAATGTGGTATGGCTCTGGAACCGCGTGAAATTGCCGTAGATGATCAGGAGAATCCGGAGTTGATTGATATGACTCGCCGCTTCTGGGTCAGTATGTTACTCTCGATACCACTGTTGCTAATTACCATGGGTGATATGTTATTTGAATTTGCCGGTGATTGGGGCGGCTGGCGAAAATGGATTGAACTATTCCTGGCTACTCCCGTGGTATTGTGGGCTGGCGCTCCATTTTTCGAACGGGGCTGGCAATCGGTAAAGAACCGCAGTTTAAACATGTTCACCTTGATCGCAATTGGAACCGGGGTCGCTTACGGATTCAGCCTGGTTGCCAATCTGTGGCCACATCTATTCCCAGCCGCTTTCCGCAATGCAGACGGCAATGTCGCGGTCTATTTCGAAGCAACGGCAGTAATAATTACCCTGGTATTGCTGGGTCAGGTTCTGGAACTGCGGGCACGCCACCGAACCGGTAGTGCCATAAGAGCCTTATTAGGTCTGGCGCCTAAAACTGCCCGCCGGGTAGGTCCGGAAGGTGCAATAACTGAAGTTCCCCTGGAGCAGGTCCAGGTCGATGATCTGTTACGTGTACGCCCCGGAGAGAAAATCCCGGTCGATGGTGTAATTGTCGAAGGCAGCAGTTCGGTTGATGAATCCATGGTGACCGGAGAACCTGTTCCGGTTAGGAAGGGCATTGATGATACCGTCACCGGCGCTACCGTAAATGGAAATGGCAGTTTTGTGATGAAAGCGCAGCGGGTCGGTAATGATACTCTATTGGCACAAATTGTAAAAATGGTCAGTGAAGCACAACGCAGTCGCGCCCCAATCCAGGGTTTGGCGGATAAAGTAGCAGCCTATTTTGTTCCGGCGGTAGTAGTAATCAGTTTGATTACCTTTATAATCTGGAGTCTATTTGGTCCGGAGCCAGCCTATGCTTTTGGACTGGTGAATGCAGTAGCCGTACTGATTATTGCCTGCCCTTGCGCCCTGGGTTTGGCAACACCGATGTCGATAATGGTGGGCACTGGACGGGGTGCCCTGGCTGGAGTGTTAATTAAAAATGCTGAAGCGTTGGAAATCCTGGAAAAGGTTGACACATTGGTTGTGGATAAAACCGGAACTCTGACCGAGGGAAAACCCCGATTGGTAACAATCCAACCGAACGATGTTATGCCTGAATCAGAAATATTGCAGTTGGCGGCCAGCCTGGAACAGCATAGCGAACATCCGCTTGGTGCCGCCGTAGTAGCAGCGGCCAAGGATCAAAATATACAG
>DAOWAH010000232.1 GCA_030634675.1 Fidelibacterota bacterium | reverse complement strand
TAAAGCGCCAGCAAACGTTCTGTATCACGTTGAATGGCCTGCTCGGATTGGACGACCTCATCCGGTGGCAAACCACCATTGACTGGCCCAGGGACATTGATCCGCGGGTGGGATGGAATCTTATCCCCATCTCCCTGGCAGCCCGGATCTGCTCATCAATTAATTCGCCGCTGACATCCTGGGGAAAAATGTAATGGTGATCGGAACTGGTAGTGGTTCCGGATCTCATCAATTCCAAAATGGCTGACTTAGCACTGTAGTAGATCGCCTCCACAGTCAATTCGCGCCAAAGTTCATAGTGGTTAGTCAGCCAGTCAAATAAGCCCAGATTTTGCATGAGGGGAATGTTGCGGGTCAAAGTCTGGTAAAAATGGTGATGGGTATTTATAAAGCCCGGTACTACGACTATACCGGTGGCATCAATAGTTTCGTCGGCCGCAAAATCAGCTGTTTCTGGTCCAATGGATTGAATCACCCCATCTTCTATCAGCACATGGCCGCCGGTGAACTCCCGGTTGAAGTCATCCATCGTGGCTACCAGCAGGGGATTATTAATCAGTATCCGGTACATCCAATCTCCTTAATTATACCTGAAATTGCGGTAAATTGCGAATGCTTTTCCATAGCACAATCATTTTCAGGGCCTGCTCCAGGGATACGCGATCGGTCCGGTTATCCTTCCAGTCAACCCGCTCCACCACCAGGGTAACGGCGTTCAACCGGGCAGCCAACAAAGCTGTTTCATAAACATATCCGTCTGTTCCGAAATTTAGAGTTGCTTCGCCAGCGCTGGATTTATATTTCAAACCTGCAGCTGTAAAGCGATAGCCTTCCGGCTCATCGGTATAACTTGCATCACTCAAGCACAAGCGCGGTTTATCCATAAACGGCCGACCACTGGTGGGGCAAAAAACGGTACAATTACCACACTCATTACATAAATCAGCCAGATTGAGAATCTGTGTCGGCTGGTCAATTTTGAATTTTCCAGCAAATTGAATATCCGTCTGTCCCTTGCTGCGAACGGCCACCGGGATAGCCAAGTCAATCTTATCTACCGGGTAAGTAATATTGGCGTGATTGGGGCAAACCGTGACGCAAATATCGCAGAATTCATCACAGAATAAACACCGGGCCGCCTCAGTCTGAGCCTGTTCAGGAGTAATCAGTGATTTGACCGGTTTGGTATGCAGCACGGTGAATCCATCGGCAGCCAATCCAAAATCCCGCTGTGCCAGCCGCAAGTGCATATTATCGGCAGCATCCTTGAATGAACGGTAAACCGGTGGTTGAGAATTACTGTTACGGGCAGCCCGAATAATATTTTTGGCGGCTCGCCGACCATCGCCGACTGCCGCAATGATCGTGTAGGCTCCCCGGATAGCATCACCGCCGGTGAAAACATTGGCTATATTGGTTGCTTGGGTAGCCGGATCGATCTTCAACTCTGCCGGCGAAATAAAATCGACAGTCACATCCTGCCCTACCGCCGGAATGATATAATCAGCGGTCAGCTTGAATTCGGTCCCCGGCAGCATTATCGGACGGGGTCGTCCACTGGAATCTTTTTCACCCAGCTTCATCCGGCAGCAGGTCAGGATTAAGCCCTGTTTTCCTCTCTTGATTTTCAGCGGTGCAACTAATTCGGAAATTGAGATCCCCTCGGTCTGAGCCGCGGCAATTTCAGCCCAATCGGCTGGCATTTGATCGATTGTCCGGCGATAGATTATTGACACACGGCCGCCGTTCCCAACCTGGCGCAGGGCTGTCCGGGCAGCATCCATGGCGGTATTACCCCCGCCAATTATCATCACATCGGCACCGGTGGGGAGCATATTTCGCTGTTTGACACCGGCTAAAAATTCCAGTGGATCCAGTACATGGTCCTCATCCTCCCCGTCTATATCTAGCTTCCCACTGCTCTGGGCACCCACACCTAGATAAATGTAATCATAACCTGATTGCAGTTTCCGGAATCGCTCTTCATCAATTGTAGTATTATAATTGATGCGAACACCGAGATCGGTAATTAATTTAAGATCAGCGGCAATTGTTTCGGTACCGAGGCGGAACTGGGGAATTGCACCGGATACCATCCCTCCCAGTTGACCTTTGGCTTCGAACAGATCGACTTTGAATCCTTCCCGTGCCAGGAAATAAGCACAGGACAATCCGGAAGGTCCACCTCCTACCACCGCTATTTTAACGTCGTGATAAGTTTTGATTTCAGGAGGATTTCCTGTTGCGTGATTTTCCGAAACATAGCGCTTGATTTCCCTAATCATTAAGGGGCGGTCATAATTGATACGGGTACATTTCAGCTGACAGAGATGATCGCAAACCTGGCCGGTGATCCCGGGCAAGGGATTGGTGGCCGTAATGACTTCATAAGCTCTATCAAACTCGCCGCGGGCGGTATAATACATGTAATCGGGTATATTCTGATCGGTGGCACAGGCGTCCATGCAGGGGGCGGAGATGCAGTCAAACTGTTCCAGCTTCAGTTCCGTTTTAATCGAAGGATAAAAAGGCATCGGACGCTGGTATTCAACCGAGGATATGACCTGATCGGTATAGCGAGCCAGATTTTCCAGTTTGGCCTGGTCAAGATCCCGGGCGGATGAAGCGGAATTCATAATCAACTGTTCAGTATTAGTAGCACTCATTACCTCAAAATCTACTCTTAAATTATCAAGATACTGCTTCAGCCGGCCATATCCACCGGGCTTAAGTATATCGGAACAGGTAGTTACCGGTGAAAGTCCACAGGCAACCAGGTCAGTGATATTAAAACAATCAGCCCCAGCACAAAATGACAGATCCAGCCGGCCACCATAATCCTCCTGCAACCGTGCAGCGAGGTTGACGCTCAAGGGATGTAAAGCCCGGCCACTCAGGTAGGACTGTTTTTCCTGCTTTGGAAATAGATCCTTCAAATTTAATACTTCCAGGGTGTTGGTCAGTTTAAGGCCGAATTCAACCCCCTGTCGTTTGGCTGACAATTGCAGATTATCGATAATTTCCAGTGCCTGGTCATATTTAAGGTCATGCTCGAACGCCTGGTCGGGAACCTGAATATTTTTAAAACCCAACTGCTCATTCAGGATTGAGCGCAGATGGTCAGGTCCCAGCAAGGTCGGATTCAGTTTAATCAACGTATGCAGGTTCCGTTCTTCGATCAGATAACGGCCGATTTTTTCAATTTCATCCGGAGGGCAGCCATGCATCGTGGAAAGGGTAACACTGTTAGTCAGGCATTGGGAAATCGGGATATTCTTTAATGCGGGATACAGCGGCTCTAACCGGTCCAGCCGGGCCTGGAGGACAGCACTGCAATCCTCCATCAAATCCAGAAATTCTTGAATATTGGCCTGCTTAATCCCTGATAGGTCATAACCAACCGACATATTGAATATCAGTCCCGGGTCTGTAGTATCACACCAACCAAATTTATGCTGCAAGATATGGATTAAAATCCAGGCATCAAGATACTGATCGAAGGACTGGCGCAATTTCAGTTCCTGGGACCATTCGCAGTTATACCCTTCATCCTGCATATCGATACAGGGCTTGGCAACCTCGATCTCATCAAGAGTCTG
>DAOWAH010000173.1 GCA_030634675.1 Fidelibacterota bacterium | reverse complement strand
CAATAACAATAATGATTCTTACGTCGCCGATTCGCACGTCCCGCGGGGCATTTTGCCGATCCTCGACATACTTAATAATCGTTGGAAATACATTAGCATGGCCCGACCATACAAAAATTTTATCTAGCGCAGATTTAGTCTCATCCAAAGGCATTTTGGCGACTTCTGTTTCATCCGCGGCTAATAGAATGACTGGTTTTCGAGGGTACAATTCTTTGACTTTTGCACCGAATGTGACCGGATCCATATCGGAAATACGCGCCATTACAATTACCAGGTCAAATTTTCGTTTAGATAGTCTTGCCAAAGCATCCGTGGCAGTGGACTCGCGCCAAACTCGGGGTGCAGCCGTGAAATTCATGGCCAGGTATTCATTCAAGATTTGTTCCGTTAGTTGACCGTCTTCCTCCAATATATAAGCATCATAAGGACTGGCGACCAGCAGTATTTCATATACACGATTTAACATCAATTCGTGTAAATTAAAGGTAGCGGAAGGTGTGAATTCGATCTTTCGCATGTTTAAAAATAGCTGCCGTCAGCTAAATTTGAAATAGTAGAATTAGATATTATATTCAGTTGAAACACTATTATGATTTTGAAAAGGGCCTAAGAATTAATATGTCAGATTTTATCATTAGCTGTGATACGATGCTCAATTCGATGCTAAATTTTGTTTATCCTAATACTTGTCGCCTGTGCAGTACAAGTTTAAATCCGGATGAAAAGATAATTTGTCAACAATGTGAATTATTTTTTAAACCTACTAATCTAAGAAATTGGATAACACAACTGACTTTCCCTGAAAATATTGATCAGGCCTATAGCGGTTGGTATTTCAATGATGAAATTCAGCGTTTAATTCATACTATGAAATATTTGGATAGTGCTAAATTCGGCGCTGTTTTAGGTTCAATGTTGGGCCAAGTACTTGAAAATGAGGTAAAGCGGCAGGTGGATTTATTAATTGCGATTCCTTTGCATCCGGTTAAAGCCCGTGAGCGAGGCTACAATCAAGCTGAATGGATAACACGCGGGTTATCAAAAAAATGGAAATTGAGCTATAATTTTTCTTTGGTGAAGCGAATTAAATCAACTGTCAGTCAAACAACTTTATCCAGCAAAGAGCGGCTTAAAAATATGCAAAACGCTTTCAAAGTAAAGCAAACTGTAGAGGATTTGCGCATAGGAATAGTTGATGATGTTCTTACCACCGGAGCCACCATCTCAGCTTGTGCCGGTGCTCTGAAAGCGGCAGGGGCGAAACAAATTATTGCAATTACCTGCTGTACCCCCCAATTGGGTAATGATTAGGAATTCAAGCTATGTTAAATACTCTTAATTCATATGATCTCAAATACAAGCGTGTTCTAATTCGGGTCGATTTCAATGTGCCTTTAAAAAATGGTGTTGTCACGGATGATTTTCGTATCCGTGCTGCCGTACCTACTATTCAGTATTGCCTGAATTCGGGCGCTTCGGTGGTGCTCATGTCGCACTTGGGACGACCGAATGGTGAAGTTATTCCCGAATTAAGTTTGATGCCAGTTGGTGAGACTCTGGCTGATTTATTAGAAAAATCGATAAAATTTTCTCATGATTGTGTCTCCGAAGATGCCAGGGATATTTCATTAGGATTAAGTTCAGGTGAAGTTCATTTGCTTGAAAATCTCAGATTCCATCAGGAAGAGACTACTAACGATTTAAATTTCAGTACGTTACTTGCCAAACATGGCAGTATATATATTAATGATGCATTTGGAACCGCCCATCGGGCGCATGCTTCAAATGTGGGTGTTGCCGCGCATTTCTCACAGCGTGGCATAGGATTCCTGGTGGAAAAGGAAATAAAATTTCTTAAAGAGGTGATTAATCGTCCCCATCGACCACTGGTAGTAATTCTGGGTGGAGCCAAAGTTGGTTCGAAGTTAAGCTTGATCAATCGGTTTTTGGATGAAGCTGATAAAATTGTTATCGGTGGGGGAATGGCTTTCACTTTTCTTCAGGCAATGGGGAAGAGGGTCGGCGGATCACTGGTGGATACCACTATGCTCGGAACCGCTCATAAAATAATTGAAACTGCTGTTTCTAAGAAAATTGAATTACTGTTTCCTAGCGATGTTGTCTGTGCTACTGGACTGGATAAACCGGAACCAAGCACTCTTTTTAGCGTAGATGAAATTCCCGACGACCAAATGGGTCTGGATATTGGTGTCGAAACTATCCGGAAATTCGAATCAGTGATTGCCAAAGCAAATACGATTATCTGGAATGGCCCTATGGGTGTATTTGAATTACCCGGTTTTGATACCGGAACCCGTAAAATTGCCGAAGCTATTGCGCAGGCCACCAGTGATGGGGGCACCTCTGTGGTGGGTGGTGGCGATTCGGCAGCAGCAGTTAAGAACTATAATTTAATGGATAAAATGTCTCATGTGTCAACCGGTGGCGGTGCATCTCTGGAACTTTTAAGCGGAGTTTCCCTGCCAGCCTTAAACGTATTGGAGCGTTAAATGTCTGACAAACCAATTGTAGCTGGAAACTGGAAAATGAATAAGACCCCGCAAGAGGGTTTATCTTTCGTCGATGAATGTGTCAATTTACTTTTGAAAATAAAGGGGGTAAACGTTATATTCTGCCCGCCTTTTACGGCGCTTTTTCCCATCGAAAGCATATTAAAGATAACACCTTTTCACCTGGCCGCGCAAAATGTCCATTTTGCAGAGAAGGGTGCTTTTACCGGTGAAATCTCGACTGACATGCTGAAAGCCTGCGGAGTGGAATATGTGATTATAGGTCATTCCGAAAGACGGCATGTTTTTAATGAACCTGAAAACTGGATCAATAAAAAAGTATTAGCAACGGTACAAGCTGGGCTTAAGCCAATATTCTGTATTGGCGAGACGTTGGATCAACGGCAAACCGGCGAAACCGGCACAATACTAAATAATCAGTTGAGAGCCGGGTTACAGGGTGTATCTGATACGGAAATGACTGATGTCATCATTGCCTATGAACCGGTTTGGGCTATCGGGACCGGTGTAAATGCCAATACTGATCAAGTTGCTGATGCCCACATCGTTATCAGGGACATACTGAAATCGCTGTATACCGCTGATATTGCCAGCCATATGGCAATTCTATATGGTGGTTCAGTCAAACCTAATAATTCCGCTGAGCTGATTGGAACGGCTGGTGTCGATGGATTTTTGATCGGTGGTGCTGCTTTAAATGTTGATTCTTTCACAACTATTATTAAAATTGTTCAAGAAAATTATTAAAAGGAATAAAAAGTGTACGGATTTACAATAGTACTTGAAACACTTGTTGCCATATTACTGGTGACAGTAATCCTGATGCAGGCCAGCCAAGGTGGTGGTCTGGCCGGATCCATTGGTGGCGGGTTTACTAATCAGGTCTTCGGCGGACGTGGGGCTGCCTCGTTTTTAAGCAGGGTGACAACCGGACTGGCGATAGCATTCATGACGCTGGCGATAATAATCAGCCTGTTATCTACTACGCGAACCAACATGTCACATTCGATTCTTAGACAGGAATCTGAAAACAGAGTAGTATCACCGGGCTCAGACCTATCTCGACCGACCGGCGAGGATGATCAGTTGATTCTGGAATAATATACTAAAGCCGAAGTGGTGGAACTGGTAGACACGCTATCTTGAGGGGGTAGTGCTCTAACGGGTGTGCGGGTTCGAGTCCCGCCTTCGGCACATTTCGATTATTCTCTATAAATTATATTCACCGACCAGGGAAAAGAGGAGTGCTTTTTGATTCTGTGTTTTTGCAGGCTGTTTTTTTCATCCCACTTGCCCTGGATCAATTTATTGGATATTTTTACGAAATAAACTAACAGTATCAAAATATGAAATCTGATTCCTCCAGCTGCTGGTGGTTGGATCCTTGTTTAACTTAAAGGGACATTATCTCATCCTATAATTTTTTCATCGGGTATGGATGATGGAAGAGTTCCTTTTTTAATCCACGCCAGCGCCTCATCGTAATTATAGAAACCATGGTAGAACTCAGGATTTTTTAAAATAAAAGTACCATTCCTTTACTGGTAACTGGCCCATTATAATGATACTCCCAGTGTAACTGTGATCTTCAACTACTTTTAAAAATTCCAGTGCCTAATGATAACCGAAGCGGTAAGCCCTAAGTCGTCCGGAACTAGGAGCAGGAAGTGGTATTTAAATTATTATATAGCGCTTAATGTTATTTTACTCAATCAAATATAATATTTCCTGATAAGTGCATTGCGTTTAAATTCGCCCTGTTTTTTCCTCAACTAATCACTTTAAAAATTGAATAAATTAAAAATTATGTTACGGAGCTTTCTAAGTTCAGTAATATGTGCCGTTTTGCTGGGTTCGAATCCCGCCTTCGGCACAAACTGGAGGTAATGAATGAACGTTTTTAAAGCAATACTTTTAGGAATTCTATTGTCGGGAATGCTTTTTTCCCAATCAACTGATGAAAAGATAGCTTCCGCCCAGACCTTAATTGAGTCAAAGGAATTTGAACAAGCGGAACAACTATTGACAGAGGCT
>DAOWAH010000276.1 GCA_030634675.1 Fidelibacterota bacterium | reverse complement strand
TGCAATCCCACTACTCAGGCCCGCGATTCGGTAATTATTTTAGCAGGTGGTTATCGGCTGGAAAAAATGACGATGGTAGATATGTTTCCCCACACACCACATATCGAGACGGTGGCTATTTTTGATAAAAATTGAATTAACTACCGATTGTACGAATCACATTAATTTTCGCAATATAATTTAAGATATATCTGCTGTTCCGTTGATAGCGATTGAAATCAGGTTGTTAATAACCAGGCAGCCAAGAAGGATTAGTATACCGCTACCTGCTTGAGATACTTCCCCTGACAAATGATAATCAGCCGGGCAAATTGTGGTTCAAAAGATTATGAAAAATTGACTATTAATTATTTTCCGTATATTTAGGGTGTAATCTGTGGCTAAAGAGTCATTATTAAATCCATAAACTCATCCATATAATTTTATTGAAATACGTCGTAAATTTTAAGTTATGCGGAGATGGCTACGATACATAATTCATAATCGGTTTATTCAGGTTGTTGGTGGTATTTTTATAGTTATGCTGATCGGCGGGCTGATATTAAGTCTGTTGGAAACAGGCGAGATTGCTGATGGAGGCAATCCGTTTTGGTGGGCTATTGTTACCATGACAACAGTAGGTTATGGCGACTATACGCCGGCGACTATAACCGGCCGTCTGTTTGCTGTTGTGGTTATGTTTGCCGGAATATCTTTGACGGCCCTGCTGACCGCTACCATTTCCTCAATTTTTGTAGCCCGTAAAATTCGGGAGGATAAAGGCTTGGAAAAAATAGATCTTAGCGAACATATCATTCTTTGTGGGTGGAATAAAACCGGTGAACAGATCGTCGATTCTATCCAGAATCTGGCTGGCTCTAAGCATCACCAATTGGTTTTGATTAATGATCTTGGAGAAGATGAAATTAACCACCTGAAAAGTCGTTATAATAAAATCACGCTCTATTTTGTAGCTGGTGACTTTACCAGCGAGACAATTTTAGATCGGGCCAACCTGAAAGAAGCCGACACGGTGATGATTATTCCAAATCAAACCAATGAAGACGTCAGTAGTAACCCTGATGAAAAAACCATCTTTGCCACCCTGACCATCAAAGCAATGTCGCCCAATATCCGAGTAGTGGCTTACTTGAACAACCGTGAGAATTTGACCCACATCAAACGGGCCAACGTTGATGAGGTTGTATTAAGTGATGATTTCGGGGCATTTATGGTCGCCGCTCATGTGATGGACCCGGGCATCCCGCAGGCCGTCAACACGCTGCTGGACAGCAAATCCAGTTCTCATTTTAAACGGGTGGATATCCCGAGCAAATTTATTAATAAACCATTCAACGATCTATTTGCTCATTTTCGCGAAGAGAGCGGCTGGATTTTGATTGGTGTATATTCCGAAGAAGAAAATCTGGGGATTGGTGAAATCCTGTCCGCTGATTCATCGGCCCTGGATGCATTTATCGAACGTAAACTGAAGGAGGGGGGTATATCGCTCCAGGAGGAAAGCCGCGTGTCTGTGGTAATTAATCCAGGCGCTGATTACTTGATCAATCCCAATGAACGGGCAATCATTATCCCCTGAGGGTAACATGAATACTATCGATATGAAAGAATTTACTTTATTCCAGGGACTCAGTGATAATGAGATTGCTGAGTTCAACGGCGTGACCCGCGAGATAAAGGTTACCGCTGAGGAAAATTTTATTACCGAAGGCGAAATTGGCGATTCAATCTTTTTATTGCTGGATGGTGAAGTCGAAGTCAATCAAGCCCTGACCCTGCCGATTGGAAAAGGCAATGTGGATAATCGTGAAAAGGCGATTATCAAGCTGTCTAGTAAAATTCGTCCCATGTTTGGCGAAATGTCCCTGTTCCACGAGGAGGATCGCCGCTCCGCTAGCGTAAAGGCATTAACCGACTGCCGGCTGGCAAAAATACTGAAAAGTGATTTATTTCGAATCTGCAGTGAGCATCCGGAAACCGGCTATAAGATAATGCGCAATATGTGCGGCGTTCTGTGCGGCAACTTGATTAAAGCAAACCGCAATGTGCTAAAATTGACTACAGCCTTCAGCCTGGTTTTGGAACGTTGAATTTGAATCAGAAACATTAATAATCCACTGATGACGACGCAATTAGAGAAAGTATACGATCCTACGCAGGTGGAAGACCGCTGGTATGCCTACTGGTTGGAGAAGCATTATTTTCGGAGTACGCCCAATCCGGACAAAAAACCATACACGATAGTTATTCCACCACCCAATGTAACCGGCATGTTGACAATGGGACACGTATTGAATAACACTATGCAGGATATTCTGATTCGTAAGGCGCGTATGGAAGGCTATGAAGCCTGTTGGGTGCCTGGAACCGATCATGCCTCGATCGCCACGGAGGCGAAAGTAGTTGAAATGCTGCAGGACCAGGGGATTTCCAAGGACCAGCTTACACGCGATGAATTTCTTAATCATGTCTGGGAATGGAAGGAAAAATTTGGCGGTATAATCATCCGGCAACTTAAAAAACTGGGCTGTTCCTGCGATTGGGAACGGGAACGTTTCACTATGGATGAAGGCTATACACGGGCGGTGCTGGAAGCTTTTGTGCGTTTGTATAATAAAGGTTTGATTTACCGCGGTCATCGCATGGTGAATTGGTGTCCCGTGTCTAAATCAGCCATTTCCGATGAAGAAGTTCTGCATCGTGAAGTACAGGGGAAGCTATGGTATTTCAAATATCCCGTGGCCGATGGTTCCAGTGAATTCATAACCGTTGCCACAACGCGACCCGAAACCATGCTGGGTGACACAGCCGTAGCGGTCAATCCTGATGATGAGCGTTTCAATCATCTGATTGGAAAATCTCTGGAACTGCCGCTGGTCGGCCGTAAAATCCCGGTAATTGCCGATCAGTTTGTGGACCCGGAATTTGGCACCGGTTGTGTGAAAGTGACTCCCGCCCACGATCACAATGATTTCGCTATAGGCGAAACTCATGGTCTGGAATTCATTAATATTATGCAACAGGATGCGTCCCTGAATGATAACGTGCCGGAGCAATATCGCGGCTTAACGCGGGAAGCAGCCCGGAAAGCGGTAGTGGCGGACCTGGAAACGCTGGATCTGATTGAGAAGATTGAAGATTACACCCACAAAGTC
>DAOWAH010000162.1 GCA_030634675.1 Fidelibacterota bacterium | reverse complement strand
GGCCAGGGCGGTGAATGTGGATATCAATCCCGGGGAATGGTTTATCATAACAGTTTTATCATTGCCGACCCCCGGGAAGCCTGGGTATTGGAAACAGCCGGACCGCTGTGGGCTGCCCTGCGCGTCAGGAAAACTTATTCCATCAGCAACGGTTTGACAATCGGGGAACACTACCATCTGGCCCATCCCGGTCTGGTAGATACAGCCCGAAAAAAAGGATGGCTGAAGAGGGGCCGAACCTTCAATTTCGCCCATTGTTATTCCGATTGGTTCTACACAACTTTTTCCGGCAGCCGGACGCGGCGCTCCTGCACGGCCCAATTACTTGAAAAAAATTATTCCAAGCTGGATCTGAAATCGGCTTTTTCTATTCTACGGGACCACGGACGGACAGACTATCGACCGGATGAACGTTTCTTAATGAACTGCATCTGCGCCCATTCGGCCAACCCGGTTTCCCGACATTCCGCACAATCCACCGGTTCGCTGGTCGCGGAACTTGATTCGAAGCGGCAAGAATTTTGGGTGACCGCGACGTCGGCGCCCTGTACAAGTATCTTCAAGCCCTACCGTTTCGAAAACGGCAATCTGCCCGATCTGGGAAAACCACCGGACGCAGATTACAGCCCTGACTCCATCTGGTGGCGGCATGAGCGTTTACATCGCACAATTATCCGGGATTTCGACGTAAGACTAAGCATTGTTGAGTCCGAACGCAATAAGCTCGAAGAGTATTATCTGAAGCAAACTGCGGGAAAACTAGCCGGTGAAATATCCGGCATTGCCAGCGATGCCTTCAATACGGCCGACCGCGTTGAGGCGGACTGGCTGGCACGCCTGGCCGAGGAGCCGGTAAAAAATCAGCCCCGCTACTATTATCGACGCTACTGGAAAAAACAGAATTCACGGTCTGGCGTTAGTTAAAAAATAAGGCGTGGAAAAATATCCACGCCTAAGACTAAAACTTGATATTGCTGTATATTAAAATGTATAATTCAGATCCGCTCGCATAATTAAAACCGTATCGCTGCTGCCATTTGAATCGGTGCCCCTTAAGTCAGCGCTGGTTCGCAGTGACAGATTCTCAAGAATTTTATAGTTTACTCCGCTACGGATATTAAACCGGTTAAAAGCGTTTCTACCCGTACCTGAAGTATAGCCAAAACCGCCGTTGACCTTGAGGGCTCCGCCAAATAGAGTATAAATCGCATTGAGATTAATACCGGTTATACCCTGTTCTTCCAAGATGGTGGTACGATTATTAAAGGACAGAACTACAGTTGTCTTGAGGGGTATTGAATAATCGGTTACAACTGAAATTGTGGTAACGTTCGAACTCATTTTAGGTGACGTGTAGGTCGTATCGAAAAAGGTCGTGTCGCTGCTGCTGCCGACCGTATAATAACTGCCATCAGAATCATAGCGATCGCCGATCTGATCCTCTTTATTTAATTTGTTATAGTTCACCATAATATTATGCTTCATCCCCCAGAGACCCACAGAATAATTGATTCCCAGGTTCGCATTGAAGGTGTTTTCGTCCACCCTGTTATCATCAAGGTAAACACCGATTACACTTCCGGTGGAATCTGTGTCCAGTCGGGTTGTGTCCTGGTAGGTTTTACTGTTAAAGCGCGGCTTGGTACTTAATTTAAAATTAAAGGTAGGGTAATCCGGTCCGGGGTAAACGCCAATATTGGCGGTGATCGTCTTGATCGTAGTGGTCACCGGCGTGAGCCGTAGAGTTTTATTGTCCTGGTGGCGGTAGGTTGTGCTAACAAATAATTTATTCTGCAATAATCGGACCCGGTCGGTGACGATGAACTCCCGGATGTCACTCTGGAGATAGGGATTTCCCAGGGAATTGAATTTTGGACCCACCCGGTTATACTCTACCGAGAGACGATTGTTGAAATAATTTGCCGACAGCTTGTAGTTATAGGCCAGGGAAGGCATGTTGGCAATTGCTTTAAACGGGTGGTCTTTTAATTGGGCTGAATCAATATCGATCGGAATCAGTGGAACCATGTTCTGGTTGATAACAAAAAAATCTTCAAAGTCCACCGGATCAAAATCCTGCATTCCTTCCATAGAAATGCCCGGTTCGCTGATCGTTCCGTCTTCATTATAAGTTCGGCCAATAAAACCATCCGTACTATCATCCATCAAATCGTCAATATCATCCAGTGATATAGCCCCATCCCAGATATCCGTATTAAGCATGGAAAAAGCCCAGCCTGCTTCCAGGCTCAAGCGGCGCTTGTTTAGGTTCAGCTTGATATCCGATCCAATTACTATATTGTCCTGAGGGCTGTCGCCCTTCCAGTTGTCATCTTCCGGCGGATTGATATAAACATTCCAACCCGGTAATTGCGATGTTAGCCCCAAGGCCATTAATTCATCATAGGTATAATCAGCACCGGGAATGTGAGTAATAATATTGCCTTCATCGGTAAAGGTAGAATCCAAAATCGAGATCTGAGCCGCTCCAAGCTCTTTATTGACTGAAGTAATATCATCTTTGGCCTTCAACCAGTTAAAACCTAATTGGAACACGCGGCCGTCGCCGAAACTCAGGCGGCCACTGGTAATATCACGCCGGAAGGTATAGCCTTTGCGGTCTAGCTGATAAATCAAGTTGGTGATGGTTGAATCATCTTCATTCTCTTCCTGTAGTATTTCATACGTATAGGCTTCACCGGTACCCAAACGGCCCTGGATGTCGCGCAATAGCTCACCCTTAACAATATGCAGGGATAGCCAACCCAGTTTCAGGTCAGTATCAAAACCTCGTATGCGCTTTCCATCTAGGGTATATTTTGACAGGCGGGAGCTGAAATCACCAAAATTCATCATTAATTTATCACCCATGGAAAGGCTCAGGCGGTAGCGATTCTTGGGTTGTTTATAGATATCTTCATCGGACGTCAGTTTAATATCGGTCTTAAACCGCAGCCAACGCCAATCGCCGGTAAATGACGCCTTGGTTTTATATACATTCAGATAGTCACCCTCACCCTGCGGGTCCCGGGAATAACTACCATTGATCTTACCCCGGTAGGTGAATTCCCGCTTAATTTCAGCCCGGGTTTTTTTAACCACCGTAAAATCCCACTTCTGGCCGGGAATTATAACGCCAGCAGTGTTTTTTAACTCAATTTTGACGATATGCTTGCCCGGAGAAAGAGCTTTTGGCAAATAGGCTACTAAATCCGAGCTGACTTCAGCTCTCTCGGTGACATCGCGATTATCTATAAAAATACGGATCGATCCTTCGTCAACGGATTTAACATTGAATAATGATGCCGCTATGTAGATATCATCAAATGGTACCGTTGCGCCAGGGTCCGGGCTGAATATTAGGATTTCCTTGTTGGTTCCATCTTTATTAACTGTTTGGTCTGTTGAGGTTCCGGGACCCGATTGAACCAGGTTTACCTGGATGGGCGCTTCCTCCGCATCAGATTCGGGATAGGTCAGAATCGTCCCGTCCACAAGCGTCGCCGCCAGAAAATACTCCACCATCGGGGGATGCAGATGTTCCTGCAGGATCTCACCGCGCCAGATATCATCATAGAGTTCCAGATACTCTTCCATAAATCCGGTCTCTCCTGCTGACCGATATAACAATCTTACATTGCCTGTGGCAATTTCGGAATTAACCATAGTGTAGATTATCAATCGTTCACCGGGATCGTGCTGATAAACAGGCTGGTGCACTATGGCGCCGGATCCCTGCGCAAATAAAGTACAGACTCCTCCAAACACCATTAAACTTGCTATTAACTTTTTCATTATCAAGCCAGGTTTTACAAACATGTTTCTACCAAAATTTTTATTAATTAAGCGTTGCTGATTAGAATGTGATTATTAATTCTTTTTTTTCGCCTTGGGCGTTTTCCAGTTCAAAGATCAGCTCGCGTTCTACTGCTTCATCAGCTATAATACGCGTAGCAATCAGGTTGCCCGTTCCTTCTTCCAACTGACAGCTTTCGATCACTACCTCGGTACCAACAACAAGATCTCCTGATTCGAACTCGGTATCAGTGGTGGTTTTCACAATCCCGGTAAGAAATGCTTCATCTACATCTCCCAAAATGACCGATATATCACCAATTTCGAATTGATCATTAGAAAACGCACTTGTTACTATTCCTTCCACTACGATTATCTCGACGATAACCATTGATGCAAACACATCCTGATTTAAATAAAAACCCTCAATAGTTACTTTAGCTCCTGGAAGGATCTCGCAATCACCGGCAACATAATTATCGGGGATAATTATTGTACCGGTCAGATCACTAATATCGACATCGCCTTCAATTACCACTATATCGATCAAGGCCAACTGGTTGTTCGCTATGCCGTATTGTACCGTACCGGAAATTATTACTGAAACTATCTCCTCTGTTGCTTGGCAAGCTTTTAAAATTGACGCCAAGATGTCTTGACTCGACTCATCGTAAATACCAATTACAACCACATTCACCCCAAGCTCAACACTACACTCATCAGTCAGGGTACTATCGGTAACGATAATCGTCTCAGACAGGTTGGCCGCTTCCACATTGCCATCGATAACAGTAATATCGCTTAAGCTAAATTGGTTGCTTACAACACCAGACTGTGCCGTACCAGAAACAGTAACAACGATTTGACCTTCATCGATTCTAATGGCGCCAACGGTCAGTGCAAAAACCGCTTTGCTCGAATCATCATAGACACCGGTAACTATTACACTCAGACCTGAATCAACAACACTACCGGTAAACTCGGTATTAGCTGAAGTTATAATTATCCCGGACAGGTC
>DAOWAH010000107.1 GCA_030634675.1 Fidelibacterota bacterium | reverse complement strand
TACAACAAAATCATAATATCGCGAAGCCACCCTACGTTTGTTGAAATGATACGGACGTTACAACAAAATCATAATATCGCGAAGCCACCCTACGGATAATATATTTATGTTTTAAATTACCTCGGTAACACCCGGATCAACGCCCACAATCCTTGTAGTCGTTTTTTGATGGTTTTACCGAACAGCAATTTTGGTAGATGCAAAAAAGCGTTATAGATATTTTTATTATAGGGATGCCACCACATGGATTGACGGGCAAACGGGAAATAATCCTGGACAATTACCTGGGGCTGGGTCATTTCCTCGAAACCCCACCGGCCATGGGTGCGACCGCCATTACCAGAATTTTTAAAACCGCCCCAGGGCGTTTCGGCCATGCCATGGCTCATTAAATGATCGTTGATCAGCACTGCCCCGACTTCCAATCGGCGAGCTAAAGATTCGGCATAATTGCGATCTTTAGACCAGACCGAGCCGGTCAGGCCCAGATCGCTGTCGTTGGCCAATTGGACGGCCTCGTCCATATCGGTTACTTTCATGATCCCCAGAACCGGCCCGAAGGTTTCTTCCCGCATCACCCGCATATCGTGGTTGACATCGGTCAGTACCATCGCTGGTAGAACATTTTTCAAACTGGTATCAGCAGAGTCGGTTTGCACAAGAATTTTTGCCCCTTTGGCTAGGGCATCTTCCAGATGTTCCTGTACAACCTTAACCTGATTGGTGGTGGTCATGACGCCCATATCGTTGGTAAGATCGGTGCCAAGACCGATCTTGAAATCAGCTACTTTTTCCCGCATTAATTCGCAGAATTTATCGTAGACTTTCTCATGGACGTAAATACGTTCTGTGGCGCCACAATTCTGACCAGAGTTCGTGAAGCTAGCCCAAACTGCGCCGCCCACAGCCCGGGAAACATCGGCGTCGGGGCAGACCAACATCGGATCGTTGCCGCCCAGTTCCAGACTGAGGGGCGTCAGGGTATCGGCCGCCTGGTGGCTGAGAATTTTACCCACTGCTTCCGATCCGGTAAAGAATAATTTATCAATTCCGTTTTCCAGAAAAGCGGTGCCCACTTCCCGGCCGGGAATATTGACGAAGTTAAAGATACCTTCCGGCAATCCCGATTGCTGAAAGATATCCGCCAGTTTTTGTCCGACCAATAGGGTTTCGGTGGCGGTTTTGATTACAATGGAATTACCGGCCAGTAGACCAAAGGCAATCTCATGGAAAGGTATTCCGAAGGGGTAATTCCAAGGAGAAATGATCCCCACCACACCGTAGGGTACATGTACCACCTTGGGCCGTTTATAGATCAGGAGCAGACTGCCGGTCCGTAACCTTTTGTCTTTTAAAAAGCGACTGGCATGCTTGGCATAATAATTAGCCGCTAAAGCGGCGGCAAAGACTTCGCCGACCATGGCATCCAGTTTGACCTTGCCATTATCCTGCGAAATTATTGTGGCGATTTCATCGGCGTTTTCCACCAGGTAATCGCGGACCTTAAAAATATAACGGGCGCGTTCGCTCACCGGCCGGACCGCCCACTCCTTTTGAGCCTGACGAGCTTTAGAAAAAATCTGCTTTAATTCTTCGGCGGTTGTCAGCGGCACCTGTCCGATCTTTTCGCCGGTGGCAGGGTTGAGGCAATCTGTGAAATTAGTCATTGGTTAGTGGTTCTTAATGTCATGCTGAGCTTGTCGAAGCTTAAGATTTAATTGGATACCCTTCGACAGGCTCAGGGTGACGAGTTTTCTTTCACGGGAAATTTATCCATGAAATATTCGGCTACTGCCGTAATTGTAAGACTGGGATTTACACCAAGGTTGGCGGGGATCACCGAGCCATCGATCACATAAAGATTATCATAACCATGGATCTTGCCATTGTGATCGATCACGCCTTTTTTCGCTGATTTGGCCATCACGCAGCCACCCAGAATATGAGCGGTGGTTGATGTATCCAACAGCACTTCCGGTAGGCAACTGGCAGGTCGGCCATTGATCTTTTCCGCCATCCGCTGGGCGAAGTCGTTGGCCACCGGAATGTAACTGGGTACCTTTTTATCAGTGTGCCAGTTGGAATTCAACGAGTGGCCACTAAGGCGCCACCAACGCCGTTTGTATTCCAGACGCAAGTAATTATCGATCTTCTGCATCACCAGCAGAATTGTCGCTCGCTGAGCCCAGCCAAACGGAATTAGGAAACGCAGAAATGTCAGGGGATGGCGAATGATATTGCCTAAAAATCGCAGTGGGCGCGGCCACGGTTTACCGCCACCGACCATTAATGTTGTCAATAAGGCCATGGCATCATGGCCTTTTCCGTAGCGAACGGTCTCGATCTGGGTATTTGCGTCAGGATAGATACCGGACGTAATCGCGATTCCCGCTGAATAATCCACATCACCTTTCTTGGCAACCACTCCCAGCAGCGCTTCGCTATTGGTGCGGGTCATATTGCCCAGTTGATTAGAAATATCCGGCAACGATCCATTGATTTTGCACCTATGTAATAATTTGACTGTACCGAGGACACCACCAGAAAAAATAACTCCGCCAGATTCAAATTGTTGACGGCGGGGAACTAGTCCAGTGACGTTTTTAGTC
This sequence comes from Fidelibacterota bacterium, assembly GCA_030634675.1. The sequence goes on along the minus strand of DAOWAH010000107.1, from coordinate 3,614 downwards.
GAGATCAGATAACCATTACCGTTTGGTATTACACCAGTAACCCGGGTCTCAGGGATGATGGTCACACCCAATTGTTCAGCCAGATAGAGATAATTCAGATCCAAAGTATTCTTAGCACCAACTCGGCAGCCGGTCATGCAGGCACCACAGGAAGTGCAGCCGGTACGATCGGGACCTTCGCCATCGAAATAGGGATCAGGGACAGTTAGATCGGGCTCGCCGTAGTAAATGCCGACTTCATTGATATGGAAGGTACCACCCTTACCGATATCCGCGGCGCATTCTTTCAACAATTCATCGGCAATGGTCAATTCCTGGGCCGGTGTGGCACCCAGCATCCGCTGGGCTTTATCAAAATATGGTTTAATTATGCCGCTCCAGCCTGGGTGTCCCCAGACCTGATCGTCTAAAACAACTTTCGGGGGAATTAGCAGCTGGTTAGCGTACACCAGACTACCGCCGCCAACACCAGCGCCATGGAGGATGAAAACATCCTTCAATAATGTCATAGCCTGGATTCCGTATAATCCGATCTGGGGAAGCCAGATGAATTTGCGCAGATTCCAGTTGCGCTTGGGGAAATCCTGGGGATGGTAGCGTTTGCCCTGTTCGATTACAGCTACCCGATAGCCTTTTTCAGCCAGCCGTAAGGCTGCCACTGAACCACCGAAACCGGAGCCGATTATAATATAGTCATACCCGCTATTCATGGGGGGAATCTACGGTGAAAATGAAATAGAATTGATAAAAGAATTAAGGTGTCGTAGGGACAACTCAGATAATTTTCCCTGAGAATACTTGGTTTTGTTGCTGCAGTGAATTCTATAGTTCATGTGATAATGTTATATCGAATCTGCCGCTGGGTGGGTGAGATATCTACTTTATAAAAACTCTAATCTTTACACTTTATTGTTTAGTCACTGGATTCTATAGATTTTTCACCCCAGAGATTTCGGGATTCGAAATGACAATTTTGTGGGACAACTCATGAGTTGTCCCTACAATTGGTTGTCAATTCCATACACCTGCGGTGGCGTCAGGAATTCCGGGTATTTGTCTAACAACTGTTTCCGCACTTCGTAACAGTAATGGCATTCTTCGATGTACTTACCACCGCTGTCAATTCCATTATCGATTGCCAGCTGGTGTGGTCCACCAGCTACCAGTGGTGCGCAAACAGCATGGTTTTTGACTGAATGATTTTTCACTAGCTCTGATAGTGGTGTTTCCCAGATATTGCCCATTGAGAGCCCCTGGCAGAGGTGCAGATGGCCATAGGAATCCAGGTGGACCCGGGTGGGGTTTGCCAGATCTTCGTAAGGACAGGTTATCAGTTCACGGGCTGGTCGAGTTGGTAATTCATCGGCCAGTTTTTCTATTGCTCGTCCACGGAAAATTACGCCGCCGCCAACCACCGATTCACCGGAGGCTGTTGGGTTGGGTTGGACGGTGGGTTCCTCTATGCAGATCGCACCAGCGGGCATTCCAAGGTTTTTAGCGGCCTGCAAAGCAAATTTGGCCCGGTTTTCTTCTTCGCTGAAATGAAATGAATCGTCACTCATTGAGATATCGGCAATGCCTAATTCTGCCAGCGGTTTGAGCCACAGTTCTGCATCAGCAACCGAAGTTGCCCAGAATGAATTGGTGACAATGCCAACTTCCAGTCCCTGCGTCCGGGCCAGGCGTACACCTTCCAACAGCAGGGGGTAAAAAAGAAATGCTTCGCCGCCTTCGAAATAGACTTTGTTAATTGATTCGACTTTGGCGATTTCGGTAAAAACCTGCTGCAACTGGGTGATGGTGAAAGTACCCTCCGCTTCGGGACCGCAATACAAAAAACAGTGATCGCATTCGTACAGACAGGTATAGGTCAGGAGAAAATGGATTTCTTTGAGCATTTTAACCTCCATTTAAAAAATGTGTAAAACAATTTACTGATCGCTGATAAGAAATTTCCAGATTTTAATATGTAGGAACAACACATGTGTTGTTCCTACCGGAATCATTTTAAAATTTCAGCTTCTCCGCTACTCTTGACCTGATGGTTCCGTCCTCCAAATAGCGGTACAAATCCTGGCCGGGGCAAGCGGTTTCAGTATAATCCTTATGGCCTTTGATATCGTCCTGGCTGACATTGTACAATTTGGCAAGGAAAGCAGACAGGTCCACGACTGCCGCCAACTGGGCTTCGGAAATGATCTGGTTTTCGTAATTGCCCATTACACAGATCAGGGCGTGGCCGGTGGGATCATAATCGGTATTGGTAGCGCCGGGGTAATTGATCGGTCGGGTCTCATAGATTTTACCATTCATGTCAATCATAAAATGATAGGGAATATCGATCCAGTTCTTTTCGGCCGACATGCTCCATTCCTGGAGGTTGCGGATATGCATTATCGGGTCCTTGCCCTCCGGGTAATCCACACCGCCGTGATGGATCGTAATCTTATCGATTGTATGTTCTGGTAATACTTTTTGTAGCGGCAGCGCTCCCCATTCCGCCCGTGTGACCACTCCCAACTCAACGGGGTAATTCAATTCCACGATCGGGAAGCTGCGCTGTTTCAGTTGTGAGCAACCAACAATCCATAATAATGATATCAATAGTAATCCACGAATCTTCATGTTCTATTCCTAGCTTTTGGTACACAAATAGTAGATCAAATTAATCAGAACAACGGTGATGAATCAATTGTATGAACCCCAGGGCAAGTCCTTGATTAACTATTCCACCGTAAGCAGCGGGGAATTTAACTTGCCCTTCTCGTCCGCCGTAGTCGTACGCGAAGGCGGATTAAAGTTAAAGCTTGCGTGGTATATTTCTGTATTTTAATTTCTACCACAAGGTAGAATATGAAATTATCAAAGACAAGCGAATATGCTATCCGGGTGCTGGTTTTTCTGGCCACCCGACCCGGTGAATTGTTTTCTGTCAACCGTTTGCATACTGAGTTGGACTTACCCTACAAATACCTCGGGCGACTGATGAGTAGACTGGCGGAAGCAGGGATTGTCAGCGCTGTGCAAGGTAAGCAAGGGGGCTTCCAACTGGCGCGGCCAGCACACCAGATTTTTCTCAATCAAATCGTCGTGACCACCGAAGGGTTGGACAATTTTCACCGTTGCGTTTTGGGTTTCGCAGAATGCTCCGATGAAAATCCCTGTGCCCTGCACAATCAGTGGGGCAGTATTCAGGCCGATATTGAGAAAATGCTGTTTAATTCATCCCTCGCGGAATTAGCAGCCCAACCCGCGATTAAGCATTGAAAATTTTTGGAATAAATACTATAAAGAGGTAGAATTAATATGAGTGACCTGAAACAGAAGGCACGGGAGCAGAAGGATCTACTGAAGCATATGATCCTGCAATTGCATGAAGGGGTCGCACCGGAGCAGGTGAAAAAGCGCCTCGCAGAACTAATGGGGAAAGTACCCTACGAATATGTTGTTGAAGTTGAGCAGGAGTTGATTGCCGAAGGTCTGCCCCAGGCGGAAATCCTGAAACTGTGTGATATTCATGTAATGGCCATGGAAGGACAAATCGATACCTCTGGCCAACAGATCGCCCCGGCCGGTCATCCGGTTCACACTTTTAAGCAGGAAAACCAGGCTCT